>CALILB010000406.1 GCA_938016625.1 uncultured bacterium
ACCCTACCTGGCAACGGGTTTTCTTCTTGCCGCAACCGCGGCTCAGGGTGGCGAGATCTATGGTGTGGATCCGTATCACTCGGAGATCGGGTTCCGGGTGCGCCACTTTGGGGTCTCCAACGTGCGGGGGAGCTTCAAGAAGTACACCGTCGATCTCATCGTCGACGAAGACGATCCCACCCGGTCGACCGTCGAGCTCTCGATCGATGCCGGCAGCATCTTTACCGACCACGAGCAGCGGGACAACCATCTGCGAAGCGCCGACTTCCTGGATGTGGAGAACCACCCCGAAATCCACTTCAAGAGCAGGAAGATCGAGCACCGTGGGGGCGAAGAGTACGTTGCCGTGGGTGATCTGACGATCCGTGGTGTCACCAGCGAGATCGAGCTCCCCCTTACCCTGGCCGGACCCCTCGTGGATCCGCTGAAGATGAAAAGGCTCGGTGTCGAGGGTGGGCTCACCATCGATCGCCGGGACTACGGTGTCAGTTGGAACCGGGTGATGGACCACGGCGGTCTGTTTGTGGGTAACGAGGTCGAGATCTCCATCTCCATCGAAGCGGCCCGCCGCACCGACGAGGACCCTGTCACCGGTCAGGACTAGCTATCTGTCAGCCGTACAGGACGCGGGCCAGAACCTCGACACCCCGCTCGACGACCTCGGGCTCGGCCGAGGTAAAGCAGACCCGGATGTGGTGGGGATAGGGACCAAAGCTCGGCCCCGGCGCGACAAACAGCCCGCGCTCGACACAGTCCTCGAGAAAACCGACCAGGCCACGCTCGTCGAGCTTTGACGAGACATCGAGAAAGAGAAAGGTGCTGCCCTCGGGCGGTGGTACTCGCAATTTCTCGGCCGCCATCATGCCGAGCTCGCGGTACCTCTCCCGAGCCTCGGCTATCCAGCGATCACCGGCACCCTCGAGGGCCCGAAGGGCGGCCAGCTGCGCCGCCGTGGGTGTGGAGTAGAAGGTGTGGGTGCTCACTTTCCGCAGCTCGTGCATGACCTCGGGCGGGCCGACCACATAGCCACAGCGGTTTCCCGCCATGCCAAGGGCCTTTGAGAAGGAGTGGACGGAGAAAGTCCTTTCCGGCGCCAGCGGACGGGTGTAGGTGTGCTCGCCGGTATAGAGATAGTCCTCGTAGACCTCGTCGGCGAGGATCCAGAGCTCGTTCGACCGGGCCCAGCCGGTCAGGGCTTCGAGCCAGGGGGCGGGGAGCGTGCGGCCGGTGGGGTTGTTTGGGGTGTTGAGGTAGAGGGCCACGGTGCGCTCGGTGAGCAAGTCGTCGAGAGTCTCCACCGCGGCTGCCGCCGACTCCACGCTGCCGATGATCGGCACCGGCACCGGTGTGCCGTGGAAGGAGCGCACAATCCCCGAGATCAACGGCCAGTAGGGCGCCAGGATCAGCACCTCCGCACCCGGCTCGACGATGGCTCCGGCGACGGCGCCCAAGGCACCCGTGGCGCCGGCGGCGACCAGCACGCTGTCGGCTTTGGTCTCGAGACCCGTACGGAGCGTCATCCGCTCGGCGATGGCCTCCAGCAGCCCACGCAGCCCCTGGGGCGAGGAGTAGCGGTGCATGCCGGGGTACTCCTCCACGGTGAGGTCTTGCATCCGGCAGCCGACCGCCGGCTCCATCCAGGTGTCACCGATGTGGAGGGGATAGACCTCTCCTTCGTAGGTGGCGAGGCGATGGGCCAGAGCCGAGTAGACCGAGCCCGGGATCGAGGCCACCGATGGCGAGACCTTGGGGTGGCGAGGCATCGTGTAGACCGTTGGCGACGGCGGCTATCGTATCCTACGCAGGAACGTGTCGATCGATCGTACCCGACCCGATGAGCCCCCGCCCCTGGGGATGTTGGTGGCGGCCTTTGCCGCCGTCTACATCATCTGGGGCTCGACCTATCTGGCCATCCGTTTTGCCATCGAGACCCTGCCGCCCTTTCTCATGGCCGGCGTCCGCTTCTTGATCGCGGGTGGGATTCTCTATCTGTGGGTGCGCTGGCGAGGAACCGCGCGACCCGAACGGCGGCACTGGCTGGGGGCCACAGTGGTCGGGGGGCTGCTTCTCCTGGGGGGCAACGGCGGTGTGGTGTGGGCGGAGCAGACGGTGCCGTCCGGGTTGGCGGCGCTGATGGTGGCCACCGTCCCCTTGTGGATGGTGCTTATCGATTGGTGGCGGCCGGGGGGGACACAGCCGGCCAGAATCGTCCTCTTGGGAGTGGTGATCGGGCTCGTGGGTATGGTTCTGCTCGTGGATCTGGAGGAGACCCGGAGTGGTGCCGTACACGGGGTGGGAGCCCTGGTGCTGATCCTCGCTTCCCTGTCGTGGGCTACCGGTTCTCTCTACTCGCGCCGCGCGAGTCTGCCCCGCTCACCGTTCCTGGCGACCGCCATGGAGATGATCATGGGTGGCTCCCTGCTGACGACCGCGGGTCTGGTCACGGGAGAGCTGGGCTCGTTCGATCCGGCTCGAGTCTCGGCGCGAAGTCTGGCCGCAGTGCTCTATCTGATCGTCTTTGGCTCGATCATCGCCTTTACGGCCTATATCTGGCTGCTGCGGGTGGTTCCAGCGGCCAAGGCGGGCACCTACGCCTATGTCAATCCGGTGGTGGCGGTGGCCCTCGGTTGGGCCCT
>CALILB010000407.1 GCA_938016625.1 uncultured bacterium
AGAGGCACTCAAGCTCCGCCCCGACGACATCGAGCTCCAGCGCCTGGCGGCTTTTGCCGAGACCTACAAGCAGCGGCCTACCGATCTTCTCTATCGTATCTTCGTCAAGTACCACCCTTTTCGGTGACATGAGCCACAGAGACACGCCGGACGAGACTCCGGGGCTCTTCGATCTGCCCCTCGATCCGGAGCCGCATGATGATGATCTGGATGCCCCGGCCACACCCCTGGAGGACGAGCAGCCCATCGACGAGCGACCGGTTGATGAACAGCAGGTCGACGAATTGTTCTCTCCTGACGCGCTGTCTCTTTTCGAGGAGGATGCAGCTGAAGAGGCGGTGGTCGTTGAAGAGCCGACCGCCCGTCAGTACTCGACCTCGACGCCGTTGGTCTCTCCGGCCCCTGTTGGCCCCCGTCTGGTTGCGGGCCTGATAGACCTCGGCATCCTCGTGGCGGTGGCTGTCTCGGTCTGGATCGGTCTCCATCTCCTCGAGGTTCGCCTCGACTCGACCGCCTGGCTCCCGGTCGCCATCTTCCTGCTTTCCTTTTCCTTTCTCTACTTCGTCTTCCCACTTGCCTTTTGGGGCCGCACACCGGGAATGAGCCTCGTGGGACTGGTGGCGCGAACGCCGGATAATCGACCGCTCACGTTCGGGCAGACGGCACTGCGTTGGCTGGGCACCCTGGGCACGGCAGCCGGGCTTGGCCTGCCGATCCTTCTCACCCTATCCGGTGACTCTTTTACCGATCGTGTCAGCGGCACTCGTACGCTGATTCGGCCGGTGGCCAGAAGGGCCTAGGCTAGGACGACCGGCGTCGGATACCCCACGCCGTCCACAGATTGCCGACAAAGACGGTGGCGGCGAAGACCGCCAGCGGATTTCCCCCCGGCCACAGAGCGAGCAGACCTCCTGCCTGATAGAGCAGACCGCTCGTGCGCAGGGGCGAGAACGAGAGGCCACCGACCACGTAGAAGGAGTGGCCGAGTATCAGCAGCCACAACCCGGGGAGCGCCCAGGTCAGGCCTCTGGCCACCAGAAGCACGGAGAGAGCCAGACCCACCAGCGACAGGTTGCCCTGGATTCTCAGCACCCATGCCGCCAACGGTGTCGATGCCCCCTGCCGGGTGCGGCCCCGAATGATCTGACTCACCTCGACCGCGCCACCGACCAGCACCGCCACCGACCACAACAAGAGCACGCCAAAGCGTCCGTAGCGGTCCAAGACTACCGGGGTGACAAGGGCGGTGGCTGGGAGAATGACCGCCCACGCGAGCCATGACCAGGGAGAGCTCAGATAGGGCCGACCGGCCCGCTCGAACCGGTCGCGAACGGACTCCAGATCGTCATCGACCACGACGGAGTCGCGCGAGCGGCCAAGTGGATCGTATTCCGAGGGCACTGGGCGCTACTGGAGAAGCCGGAGCTGGACTCGTGCCCGCTTGAGGGCTCGTTGGCGGGCCAGAAACGAGCTCTCATCGGTCACCGACATCGATTTGGCCTCGCTCAAGCTCTTCTCGGCCGCCTCCCGGTCGAGCTCGTCGGGGCGTCGAGCATCCTCGGTGAGGACCGTCAGCTGGTTGTTCACCATTTCCGCAAAACCGCCGTCGATGTAGAGGATAAGGTTTTCGTCCGGCGTTTCGATCCGCAGACGACCGACATCGAGCTTGCAGAAGAGTGGGGCCCGATCATGGAGCAGGCCGATCTCACCATCGTGTGCGGGCAGCACGACGAATCGAGCCTCGGTCTCGGCAGCCACTCCCTCGGGAGTGACGACACTGCAGGCAAAGGTATCGGTTTTGGCCATGCCCGCGTCCTACTCCTTTTCGAGCTCCTCCGCCCGCTTGGCCGCATCCTCGATGGTGCCGACATACATAAAGGCCCCCTCCGGCAGGTGATCCCACTTGCCGTCGCAGAGCTCCTCGAAGGACCGAATCGTGTCCTCGCGGGAGACATAGGAGCCCGGAAAGCCGGTGAACTGCTCGGCGACATAGAAAGCCTGCGACAGAAAGCGCTCGATTTTTCGCGCCCGGTTGACGATGACCTTGTCCTCCTCAGACAGCTCCTCGACACCGAGGATGGCGATGATGTCCTGAAGATCCTTGTAGCGCTGCAGGATCTGCTGCACCCGCCGGGCGACCCGATAGTGGCGCTCACCCAGCTGCTCGGGGGCCACGATACGGCTGCTCGAGGCCAAGGGGTCGACCGCCGGGTAGATTCCCTTCTCGGAGATGGAGCGCTCGAGATTCACGGTCGAGTCGAGATGGGCGAAGGCGGTGGCCGGCGCCGGGTCGGTGTAGTCGTCCGCCGGTACATAGATCGCTTGGATGCTGGTCACAGCACCCTGCGCCGTCGAGGTAATCCGCTCCTGGAGCTCACCCATTTCGGTAGCCAGAGTCGGCTGGTAGCCCACCGCCGAAGGCATGCGGCCCAGAAGCGCCGACACCTCGGAGCCCGCCTGCGAAAAACGAAAAATGTTGTCGACAAAGAGCAGGGTGTCGGCTCCGGTCTGATCACGGAAATACTCGGCCATGGTCAGCGCCGAGAGCGCTACCCGAAGTCGCGCGCCGGGAGGCTCGTTCATCTGCCCAAAGACCATGACGGTCTGATCGATGACGCTCTTGCCGGTATCCCCGATCTTGGCCTCCTGCATCTCGAGCCATAGATCGTTGCCCTCGCGGGTCCTCTCGCCGACACCGGCAAAGCAGGAGTAGCCGCTGTGGAAGCGAGCCAGCCGGGCAATGAGCTCTTGGATAATGACCGTCTTGCCCACACCCGCACCGCCAAACAGTCCCGCCTTACCGCCACGTACCAGCGGACAGAGCAGATCGATCACCTTGATACCGGTGTCGAACATCTCGGTCTTGGAAGACAGATCTTTGAGCTCCGGGGGATCGCGGTGGATCGGCCGCCGTTCCGTCACTTCGAACGGTCCGCGATCGTCGATCGTCTCCCCCACCAGGTTGAACACCCGACCAAGCGTCTCCTCGCCGACCGGAACCGTGATCGGTCCACCGGTGTCGAGGATGGGTGCGCCGCGTTGGACACCATCGGTCGAGTCCAGCGCAATCGCGCGGATCCGGCCGCCGCCGAGATGAGCCGCTACTTCACACCAGAGAGTCTCAGTCGTGGTCTCCCCCAGGACGGTTCGCTCGACCTCGACCCGGAGAGCGTTCAAGATCTCGGGGAGGTTGTCCTCGGGAAACCGGGCATCAAGAGTCGAACCGATGACCTGTGTGACTTCGCCGTAGTTGCCGTTTTCCATCTTGTGCCTCGAACCAATAGTCTTGATTATTCGAGCGCTGCCGCTCCGCCGACGATATCCAGCAGCTCCATCGTGATCGCGGTCTGGCGCGCGCGGTTGTACTGTTGTGTCAAACGCTTGATCATGTCCTCGGCCGCATCGGTGGCCGCTTTCATCGCCACCATACGCGCCACCTGCTCACTGACCGAGGCGTCGCTGAAACATTGAAAAAAGTGGATCTTTACCGTTGCCGGCAGCAGCTCCGCCAGCAGCTCCCGGGGCTCAGGAGAGTATTCGTACTCCACCTCCGAGCTGCTCTCCGGCACCTCGCCCTCTTCGAACTCACGCTTGAGCGGCAGGACCTGCTCGATCACCGGTCTCTGCCGGCCGGCCGAGATGAACTTCATATAGGCCACGTGCACCGAGCCGATCTCGCCGTGGACAAAGTCGTCCATCAAACGACTGGCCAGGGGCTCGACTTCGTCGTAGCGCGGCAGATCGCTGATGTCGGTGATCGCCTCGCCAACCTCGTACCCGTGGAACTGGAGGTAGGCGTTGCCCTTCTTGCCGACGACGATCAACCGGTTCTCTAGCCCCTCACTCTCGAGCCCCCTCAGGTACTCTCCCGCGGATCGCAATACATTGGCGTTGTAGCCGCCACACAGGCCCCGGTTGCTGGTCAGCACGACCAGCAGCGGTGGTGCCGTCGCCTCGGGCGACCTCATCAGGGGGTGCGCGACGTCGGTAGTGGCGGAAGCCAGGCGGTCGGTGAGCTCGGTCAGCTTCTCGGTGTAGGGCCTTCCCGCCACGGCGCGTTTGAAGGCCGCTTGAAAGCGGGCCGTCGCAATGAGCTGCATGGTCCGCGTGATCTTGCGGATATTCTGCGTCGCTCGACGCCGCTTGACGAGAACCCGACGGTTGGCCATGTCCCTACTCGGCGTCCTTCTGTGCGTAGACCGTCTTGAAATCTCGGATCGTCCGCCCGAGTTTCTCCTCGATCTGCTCGGAGAGCTCCCCTGTCTCCCGGATCTCGTCCAGCACGTCGGCCGCCGTGTTGCGGAAGTACCCGAGCATTTGGATCTCGAAGTCGGCCACCTCGCCCACCGGCAGGTCGTCGAGATACCCCTTGGTGCCGGCATAGATCGAGACGATCTGCTCTTCGACCGGATAGGGCCGGTACTGGGGCTGCTTGAGAAGCTCTACCACCCGGTAGCCTCGGTCGAGCTGACGTTGGGTGGACGCATCGAGATCGGTGCCGAGCTGGGCGAAGGCCTCGAGCTCGCGAAAGGACGCCAGATCCAAACGGAGAGAGCCGGCGATTTTCTTCATCGCCTTGACCTGGGCGTTGCCACCGACGCGAGACACGCTGATGCCGACGTTGACCGCCGGTCGGACACCGGCAAAGAAGAGATCGGGCTCGAGGTAGATCTGGCCATCGGTGATCGAGATCACATTGGTGGGAATGTAGGCCGCGACCTCTCCCTCGAGCGTCTCGATCAGCGGCAGCGCGGTCAATGACCCGCCGCTGTCCCGGAATTTGTGGATTCGGTAGCTCTGTTTGTCGGGGAGGGTCTCGAGCCAGGCCTCGGCCTTCTCCAACCCCTCGGGCCGATGGTAAATACCACCCACCTCGTCGGGGCGATGCTCCTCGGGGGCTGCCAGACCCTCGGGATGCTCGTGTGCCACCGATCGGTCGCGGCTGTCCGCCGGCGTGTCCTTGGGCACGACGGCATACTCGTCACGCAACTTCACTGCCCGCTCCAAGAGCCGCGAATGTAGATAGAAGACATCGCCCGGGTAGGCCTCACGACCCGGCGGGCGCTTCATGAGCAGCGACAGCTGGCGGTAGGCGTGAGCCTGTTTGGACAGATCGTCGTAGATCACCAATGTTGCCCGGCCCTCCCGGTACATGAAGTACTCGGCCATGGCCGCACCGGCGTAGGGGGCGATGTACTGGAGGGGCGCGGGGTCCGAGGCGCCGGCCGAGACTAGGATGGTGTAGTCCATGGCGCCCTTTTCACGGAGCTTTTCCATGATCGCCACGACGTTCGACTCTTTCTGCCCAATCGCCACATAGACACAGATGACGTCGCTGCCCTTCTGATTGATGATCGTGTCGAGCGCGATGGCGGTCTTTCCGGTCCGGCGGTCACCGATCAGGAGCTCCCGCTGCCCACGACCGATGGGGATCATGCTGTCGATCGCTTTGAGCCCCGTCTGCAGGGGCTCGTCGACCGGTTGCCGCTGGGCGATGCCGGGCGCTTTGTACTCGAGCGGCCGCCGGTGAGGAGTCTCGATCGCGCCCTTGCCGTCGAGCGGTCGTCCCAGCGGATCGACCACCCGGCCAATCAGAGACTCGCCGCAAGGAACGCTCAAGAGCTGGCCGGTGCGGCGGACTTCGTCACCCTCCCCGATATCGATGTAGTCGCCAAAGATGACGACGCCCACCGAGCTCTCCTCGAGGTTGAAGACCTGGCCGAACTGGCCGTTGGCGAACTCCAGCTGCTCGCCGGCCATGGCACTGGAGAGCCCATAGACGCGGGCAATGCCGTCGCCCAGCTCGAGCACCCTGCCGACCTCGGCCAGATCGACCTCACTGCGGTAGTTCTTTATCTCCTCGGCCAGTACCGACGAGATTTCATCGACCTTGAACTTCATGTTTTCACCTCTGCTGCCTTATGAAGTACTCACGTGTTGACTACCGCCGTGAAGCTCTCGCGACGCCCGCTCGACCATCTCTTCACCGAGCTTGCGAACCTTCCTGGCGATGCTGGTGTCCATCTTTCCATCTCCGATCTGGAGAATCATTCCGCCGAGAATCGACGGGTCGATCTTCTCGACCAGTTGAGCCTGTTTCCCGGTCAACTTCGACGTCGTCACTCGCAGACGCTGCCGTACGGCGTCACTCAGCGGTATGGCGGTCGTCACCCGAACGTCGACCTGACCCTTGAGCTCTTCGTACTCCTGCCGGTAGGCCTCGACCAGGGCGTGAATCAGCTCGAGTCGCCCTTTTCGGTTCATCACCTGCAGGGTGTCGACCAGCAGTTCGCTCAACCGGCCGCGGAACAGGTTCTCGATCGCCTCTCGGCGGCTCTCCTCCTTGACCAGCGGCGACTGCAAATACTCCTCGAGCTCCGGAGCCCCGTCCAGAAGGGACCCCAACTGCAACAGCTCCTCGAGGATCTGATCGACCTCTCCGGCACTGTTGGCCAATCCCAGCAGCGCCTGGGCATAGACCCCGGCTACGGCCAGCTGTCGCTCGTCGATGTTTGCAGGCATAGAGAGCTCTCTTGTCCGGTTGCGCTGGAACGCCGGCTCAGTTTCGATCCAGCTCGTCCAGCTGATCGATCGACGCCGAGATCAGGTCCTCGTGATCCTGGGCGTTGATCTCCCGCTCGAGAACCCGCGAGGCGATGTCCGACCCCAGGGTGATACCGGTCTCGTACAGCTCCTTGACGGCGGCCTGCTTGGCGAGCTCGATCTCCCGCTTGGCTCGATCGACCATGAGGTCGGTTTCGGTCCGGGCCCTTTCCTCGACTCGGAGCTTGACCTCCTCCGCATCGCGGCGACCCTTTTCGACAATCGCGTGGGCGTCGGTGGTGGCCGAGTCCAGCCTCTTGGTGTACTCGGCAAGTTGGGCCTCCGCCGCCTCCCGATCCGCCTTGGCCTGTTCCAGCGAGTCTCGAATGAACTGCTCGCGGCGCTGGAGGCCGCTCAACATCGGGCCCCAGGCGAACTTGCCGAGAACCAGGATGACCGCCAGGAAGATCACCAGAGTCCAGATGGCGTTGCCGACGTCGCCGGCAAAGAGGTTGACATCACCCTCGTCCGCCGCCCAAGCAGACGCCACCGGCGCCATCGCCATGACCAGCAGTCCGATACCAGCCAATTTCTTCATCTGTCCCGCTCCGACCCTCTTGAGTCGACTCAGAAGACCGCCAGCAGCGTCACCACCACGGCAAAGAGTGTCGCCCCCTCGATCAGGGCGGCGGTGATGATCATGGCGGTGTTGATCTGACCGGCGGCCTCGGGCTGGCGGGCCATCGACTCGACAGCGCTGCCACCGATCCGACCGATGCCGGCGGCCCCACCCATGATCACCAGACCCGCGCCGATGGCGCCACCCAGCTTGCGGGCACCGTCGGTGGTCAGAAAGATGGCCGACTCGCCGTCGGCCTCGGCGGCATGGGCGGCCGGGGCGAATACGAGCACCACGGCGATGATCATGAATCCGAGTACAAGCTTCGAGAACTTCTTGCTCATGTGAATAGCTCCCTCGTTATTTCTTGGGTGTCGTTAAAACTCAAGCATGCACCTCCTCGTGGTGATCGTCGTGGTGGACGGCCACCGACATACCGATGAACAGCGTCGTCAAGAAGGTGAAAATGAACGCCTGTAGAAAGGCGACAAAGATCTCCAGCAGGCTGATGCCGACGCTCCCCAGCACCACCGGCACCGCGACCGCCAGGCCGAGACCGGCGCCGCCGGCACTCCCGGCGCTCAAGATGAATCCCAAGAGCACCGCCAGCAGCGTGTGCCCGGCCACCATATTGGCAAAGAGTCGAACCGCCAGGGCAAAGGTCTTGGCCAACATACCCATCAGCTCGACCGGCACCAGGATCGGGGCCAGCCAAAGGGGACCGGGACACAGATGGGCGATGAAGTCCTTGCCGCCGAGGCGTAGACCGTTGAATACCATCATGAAGAGCGTGGTGATGGCGAAGGTCCCGGTGACCCAGATGTTCGACGTGGCCGTGCCACCAATGGACAGGCCGAACAGTCCCGTGATGGGGGCGATCGGCAGCAGACCGAGCAGGTTGATGGTCAGGATGAAGAAGAACGTGCTCCAGATGTACTTGATGAACCTGTCGGTGTGCTCACCCAGTGCCGGCTCCGCCACCTCTTTGCGCAGATACTGGCAGATGGCCTCCATGCCGTTGGCGAACCCCTTGGGCACCATTCCCTCGAGCGAATCGTCATCGGTCTTGCGGCGGCGAAAAAGCGGTGGCAGGAAGATGGTCAACAACAGACCCGCGGCGATGATCATCGTGATGTGATCACTCAAAATGGTGATCTCGCCGTTCGGCGTCAGCGGGCCGAGGTCGGCCTCTTTGGTCACGATGGGGTGCTGGACGACGTGACT
>CALILB010000408.1 GCA_938016625.1 uncultured bacterium
TTCTCGGTGACCAGCCACGGCTTGTCGAAACCCGGGGTAGGAGTGTCCGAGGCCAGCACGCCGACCGCCCCCCGCTCGACGGCTTCGGGCACGAACATCCGCCCGTCGTAACTCTGACCTACGAGAGCGGCATAGAGGTCACCCGTCCCTACCCGACGTGAGTCGTGAGTGATGCCGGAGACGGTGGGGTTGTCGCTCGACGAGCAGGTTATCGGCAAATCTTCGATCACCTCAGTCAGCCTCATGGCACGGGACCGGAGGCCAGCTCCGCTCCGCCCCTCTCTCGGACCTCTCCGATCGGGCGGTCGAGATCGAGCGCCGCTGTTGCCGGAGATCCAGGGTCGTGCCCGTCGATGTCGGCCAGCAGCTCACCGGGCCACCTTTCGAGGGGCTCTCGCTGCGGCGGTACCTGGAGATAGAGAAGGACCTCACGGACGATGGCCGAGAAGACCGGCGCGGCCACATCTCCACCGTGGTAGGCCCCCTTGGGCTCGTCGATGACGATGAGAGTGACGACGGCCGGATTCCGCGCCGGCGCAAAGCCGACAAAGCTGGCCACGAATTTGGTCGGTGAATAGCCCTTCCCCGGCTCGGCCTTCTGCGCCGTTCCGGTCTTTCCTGCCACTCGATACCCCTCGATCGCAGCCTTCTTGCCCGTACCCTCGGTCACCACCGCCTCCAACAGGCGCTCGAGCGTGCGTGCGGTGGTGGGAGTAATCGGCATCCCTCGGAGAGTCGGCCGTGGGTGGACGAGCTCGACATCGTCGCCCCGACCGACGCCTCGGACGACATAGGGCTCGAGCAGCTGCCCGCCGTTGGCTACCGCCGCAAAGGCGCTGGCCAACTGAATGGAGGTCACCGAGATTCCCTGGCCAAAGGCGATGTAGGCGGTCGCCAGTCGAGCCCAGCGATCGGCCGGACGCACCAGACCAGTGGCCTCCCCCGGCAGATCGATGCCGGTGGACTCGCCAAAGCCAAAACTCCGGATCTGCTGATAGAAGAGGTCCCGGCCGACCATGAGACCGGTTTTGATGGCTCCAATGTTGCTCGATTTGGCGATCACTTCACGGAACGTCAGCAGATCGAACGGATGGTGGTCGTTGATGCGAATGCCGTGGAGCGTGATGCCACCGCGCTCGCAGTCCAAGATGTCGGTGGGATCGATCAGATTGGCTTCCAGAGCCGCCGCCGCCGTCACCATTTTGAAAGTCGAGCCCGGCTCGAAGGCATCGGCCACCACACGATTTCGCCGTTGCGAGGCTTCGAAATGTCGGAATCGATTGGGGTCGAACGACGGCAGCGAGGCCATGGCCAGGACGGCACCGCTGCGAGGGTCGAGAACGACTGCCGTTCCCCCGCGTGCCTGGCTCTGCTCCACTGCCCGCGCCAACTCTCGCTCGACAATGTGTTGAATCGCCACGTCGATTGTCAGATAGAGATCTCGGCCCGGCTCGGCATCCCCAAAAGAGAGCGTCGGTGATGAGGCGGTTCCGAACCGAGCATCACGGAGAACCCTTCTGTTGACCGGCTCGCCCGTGACCACCTGGTCATAGAGGCCCTCGAGCCCCTCCAACCCCTTGTGATCGACACTGGCGAAGCCAACCACCTGCGAGGCCAGCTCGCGCATCGGGTAATACCGTTTGCTCTCCTTGAGAAAGGTGACACCGGCCAGATCGAGATCGCGCACCGCCGCCGACACCGGCGAGTCGAGCTGCCGCGCAATCCAGACGAATTCCTTGTCCTTGGTCAGCTTCTCTTCGAGCTTTTGCCGGTCGAGACCCAGGACCCCGGAGAGCTCGATGGAGGCGGTCGCCGGGTCTTCGACCTCTCTGGGACACGCCCACGCCGAGTCGACTTCGAGAGAGAGTGCCAGCTTGCGGCCGCGGGCATCGTAGATGGTGCCGCGATGTGGCTCGAGTGTGATTCGCCGCAGCTGCTGTCTTTTGGCCAGTCCCTGGTATTCCTCGTGGTCCCGTACCTGGAGCTGGTAGAGGCGCCACCCGATCCCTCCGATCCACGCCAGCAGCAGGAGGAGTGCGAAGATCCAACGCGCCTTCAAGGAGCCTCCTCCTCAAAAACCAATTGCTCGAGAGAGACCGGCACCATGCCCAGCTCTTCTCGCGCCCGGACCGTCACTTGTTGGGGGCTCGACAGGTAGGAGGCCTCGATCTCCAACTCACGCCCCTTCTGCTCCATTTGCTCCAAAGCCCTTTCCAGCTTGTACACCTCGTAGCCGATATTGAGCAGCTTCACGTTCAACCACACATATCCCAGCAGTGCGGCAGCAACGGGTAGAACCGCCACCACAACTAACGCCAGCTCGTGGCGCCGTCGCCGATCTCGCTGACGGACCAGATAGCTGTTGGTAACGCTCTGGCGAGCCGCGTAGGCGGACTTCACGTCTCTACAGTCTCCCGGCGGCTCGCAGTCTGGCCGAGCGGGCGCGCCGATTGGCCGTTACTTCCTCTTCGCTCGGACGAATCGGTTTCTTGGTCAGAACCTCGATCAGACGCGACTCCGACCGCGTTCTGCCGGTGATCTCATCGACCTCACCACGAGCCAGATCGCGAAAGGTGTTCTTGACGATGCGATCCTCGAGGCTGTGATAGGAGATCACCACCAGCCGGCCGTCCTTTTCCAGCAGACGAACCGCTTGATCCAGGAGCGCTTCGAGTCCCAGCAGCTCTCGATTGACCTCGATGCGCAGTGCCTGGAAGACCCGCGTGGCCGGATCGATTCGGCCGGGCCGCTGTCGCCCTCGCCCCGCTTTCGCTTTGCCGACGATCCCACTCAGCTCAGTGGTCGTTTCGATGGCCTTTTGCTCGCGACTTCTCACCACGGCACGGGCAATGCGTCGTGCCTGTGGCTCCTCACCGAACTCCCTGAGAACTCGTTCCAAATCGGTCTCCGAGTAGTCGTTTACGATCATCCCGGCCGTCAACCGGCCGGGGCCCATGCGCATGTCCAGCGGCCCCTCCCGACGAAAACTGAATCCCCGCTCGGCCCGTTCGAGCTGCAGCGACGAGACCCCCAGATCGGCCAAGATGCCACCGACCCGTTCCACCCCCTCCTGGTGGAGAAGAGCCTCCAAATCGGCAAAGTTGCCCGCCGCGAGCTTTACCCTCTCCTCGAACGGACGCAGCCGCACTTCGGCCATCTCCAACGCCTGCGGATCGCGGTCGATCCCGATCAGGTGTAGGCTGGATGAGGCCTCGAGAAGTGCTTCTGCGTGCCCGCCCAGGCCGACGGTACAGTCGACGACGAGCCCGCCCCGTTCCGGCTGCAAGAGGCGGATGGTCTCCGCGAGCAGAACGGGTACGTGGCGCACCTTCGCCGATTCAATGAACCAAGCCAGAGCGAAGGGCCTCCATCAGATCCCCTTCTCGCTCAGGTTTTGAAAATCCTCGTCGGTGAAAGGCTGCTCGGAGAACCGGGCTTGTAGGCGGTCATGGTTCCAGACCTCGAAGTGATCCAAGCGTGCGTTCACCACGACTTCACCGACCATTTCGGCCCGTTCGCGCAGGATCGGCGGCAGCACCACCCGGCCCTGGCTGTCGAGCACCGACTGTTGTCCGAAGTAGCTGACTCTCTCTAGGTACCGCAGTTTCGCCAGGTCGGTCGACGGCAGTGCCAGCAGGCGATCCTCGATCTCCTGCCACACCGAAAGGGGGTAGACCAGGACCGACTCCCCGCGGATCGAAGTGATAAAGACTTCGCGGCCGTACCTCTGCTCCAGATCCCGGCGGAAGGCCGTCGGGAGCTTGAGTCGTCCTTTGTCGTCAATCTTTGCCGGCGCACTTCCGCGAAACATCGATTTCGCCCTTCCTGCCTGCAATCAATGGGGCGAAGTCTAGCACCGCACTCCACTTTTGTCCATTTAATTCCACCACTCTTCCGGTCGAGTGACCCACCTCAACAAAAAGTGGCGCAAATGAGGCGAAAATCTGAAATTATGAGAGAGAGCCGGAGATTATGGAGGGGGCTGGGACCCGGATTCCGATTCTGACTCCTCGGCGGCCGAATCGGTCGCCGCTTCTTCGAGGGCCTCCAACGGGTCGAGGGTGGGGCTCGGTGGCGCCGCTCGGAAACCGGCCGCCTCCGGTGGGGGGTTGGCCACGATATAGGACTTGGCTTCGAGCTCCGCCATATAGCTCTGGACTTCTTCCGCAAACCGGCGATCCCGCTCCTTGGCCGCGATCTCCTCCTGGACCTCCGAGAAGGGACGAAGTGTGGCCTCCTGGCGCTCGAGAACCGCCAGCAGGTGGAGTCCTCCCCGCGCCATCACCGGCTCACCCATCTCACCCGGCGACAGTTGCCAGACGGCCTCCTCCAAATCTCGATCGAGATCACCAACTTCGACCCAGCCGAGATCAAAGGGTCCGGCGGTCAGCCCGTCGGCGGCATAGGTATCCGCCAGCTCGGCCAGGGCAGTACCGGCCAGGTACTTTTCCCGAATCTCCTGGGCGAGGCTGGCCATCTCCGCGGTTCCCATACTGGTGGACTCGAGGACCACGATCTCCTCCAGGTGCAGACGCTCGGGTACCTCGAACTCCTCCGAGTGACTCTGGTAGTAGCGCCGCAGGTCTTCTTCTTCCAGGGCCGCACGTGCCCGGACATCCCGGCCCATCACCTGGCGCATGGTCATGTTGCGCCGGTACTGGTCTCGAAGCTCCTGCATGGTCATACCCGAGGACCGCAGCGCCGCCTGGAAATCCTCCTGGGTCTCGATCCCCATCGAATCTTTCGCCTCTTGAATCGCTTGATCGATGGCACTCCGGGGCATCTCGATCCCCAACTGATCGGCACGCGACAGCAGGAGGAGCTCCTCGAACAGCGTGCTCATGGTCTCCTCACCCACCCTCGACAGATACTCCTGTTTCTGCTCCTCGGTCAGACTGGGCGAGTCACGGATGGATTTGACACTCGCGGCCCGCCGCACCTGGTAGTCGTAGGTAGTGGCAATCCGGTCATTGACCCTGAGCACGACGCGGTTGGTGTTACCAAGAGCCAGGGTCGGCAACACCATGGCGGCGATGAGCAGGGGCGTGGTTCTGAGAGTCAGTTTCATAGGCTAGTAGGCACCGGCGTAGTTGAAGGGGATGTTGCGCCGGAAAACCTGCACATTGTAGCGTTCCCGCGCCTCGGCCACCAACTCTTCGAGACCGTCATCGACCAGCTCGCGTCTCAGCATCTGGCGAATCCGCTCCTCCGCCGCTGCCAGCTCCATCTGCTCGGGGGGCAGACGCTCGACCACCTGGAAGATGTGGAAGCCGTAATCGGCAGCCACGATATCGCTCACCTCCCCTGGCTCGAGGGCGAAAATGGTGTCCGCCAGGGCCGGTGGGAGATCACCTGGGGAGAGCTCTCCCTCGTCACCCCAGACGGCCGCCGAGCTCGATTCGGCATCCCCGAGCACCTCCTCGAACGGGGTCCCCGTGAGCATGCTGCGATGTACCTCCTCGGCCGTGACTCGATCCTCGACCAGGACTTGCCGCAATCTCACCCGCTCTTCGAGCTCGAACTCCTGCCCATGATCTCGATAGTAGGCCGTGATCTGCTCCACCGGAATGGCGCCGGCCTCGAGCTCGCCGACGATCGCCCGCACCGCGGTCCGCCGGGTGTCGGTCGGCGCCATCAAGCCCCTTTCGACAGCCACTCTTCGTAACAACTCCTCGTCGAGGAATTGATCGAACAGCTCGCTCAGCACATCGCTGGCCAGGGCCAATCCCGAATCGACCGAGTTCTCCAGCAGGTAGCTCTCGAAGTCGGAGTAGCGCATCTGCTGGTCCTCGATCTGCGCCACGATATGGGGCGCGGGCAGCCTGTCGCCGCCACATGCAGGCAGCAACAGCGCCAGGCAAAGAAAGAGGCCCAGCAGCCCGCGATGCCCACCGCGTGTGGTGGCGGGCCGTCCGGCCATCTTCTCGATCGGATCTACAACCATCAGCCGCGTAGCTCTTCCAGAATCTCTCGCGCCAACCGGGTCGGCGACTCGCCGCCGGAACGCTCGACGACAAGCACGCCGGTGGGGCTGAAGCTGGCACCCTCCCGGCTCGAAACCAGCCGCACCAGGCGATCGAGGTCGATATGGGCGTCGCGGCGCAACCGGATCTGCAATTTAGCACCATGAACCGAGATCGACTGTGCACGCAACGACTCGGCCAGACGTTTGAGAGAGGCCACCTCGAGCAGGCGATCGACCGCCGGTGGCGGCGGCCCGAAGCGATCACGCAGCTCGGCCAGGATCTCTTGGTCGGCGACCTCTCCGCTCGCGATCTTGCGATAGACGTCCATGCGCAGGTTGGCATCCTCGATGTACTCATGGGGAATAGCCGTCGAGATCGCCAGATCCAGAGCCACCGAGGGACCCTCTTCCACGGCTTCGCCACGCAGCTCTTTGACTGCGTCCTTGAGCATCTTGAGATAGGTCTCGATACCCAGAGCCGCTATATGGCCGCTCTGTTCGGCTCCCAGGAGATTGCCGGCACCGCGAATCTCGAGATCCCGGGCGGCGACGCGGAATCCGGCCCCCAGGTCGGTGAAATCGCGAATGGCCCCCAGACGCTGACGAGCTTCCTCGGATAGAGACCGATCGGTGGGCACCAACAAGTAGCAGTAGGCCAGTTGATTGCTGCGACCCACTCGCCCACGCAGCTGATAGAGCTGTGCGAGTCCAAAGCGATCGGCCCGGTGGACGATCATGGTGTTGACGTTCGAGATGTCTATGCCGTTCTCGATGATTGTTGTCGCCAGCAGCAGATCGAATTCTCCACCCTTGAACGCACGCATCCTCCGCGCCAGCTCGGTCTCGTTGAGCTGCCCGTGCCCCACCGTCAGTCGCAGTCCCGGCAGGACCTCGCGCAGGTGCCGCGCCATCTCTTCGATGCCTTCCACCCGGTTGTAGACGTAGTAGACCTGGCCCGAGCGCTCGAGCTCGAATTCGATCGCTTCGCGGACGAGCTCCGCGGTAAAAGGCAGGATCGCCGTCTCCACTGCCATCCGGTCGCGGGGTGGGGTCTCGATCAACGAGAGATCGCGGACCCCGGCCAGGGAGAGCTGTAGCGTCCGGGGTACCGGGGTGGCCGACATGGCCAACACGTGAACGCTCTTCTTGAGCTCGAGCAGCTGCTCCTTTTGCGCCACCCCAAACCGCTGTTCCTCATCGACGACCAGAAGGCCCAACCGCTGAAAGTCGATATCCGAGCCCAACAGACGATGAGTGCCGATCAGAATGTCCAATTCGTTGTTGGCCAGACGCTGGCGAATCTCACGCATCTCGCGGGCCGAGCGTCCGCGCGAGACCATCTCGATCTCGACCGGGAAGCCGGCAAATCGGGCGCGAAAGGTCTCCAGGTGCTGATCGGCAAGAATGGTGGTGGGCGCCAGCACCGCCACCTGATAGCCCCCATCCACGACCTTGAAGGC
>CALILB010000409.1 GCA_938016625.1 uncultured bacterium
CTGGGCAGCAAGCGTCAGAGCCTGCCACCAAAAAAGCACGGCAACATACCGATCTAGCCGGAACATTTCACCACCGGTCGGCTTGACAGGCGCGCTGCCTTGCGCGAAGCTCCCCGGGTCCGCCGACCAGCAGCAGAGCGGACTGCCACTCGAGGAGAACGAATGCGGGAAAAAGATCGTGAGCTCAGGCGCCGGCGCCAGCGTCGGCAGAAGCGTCTCAAGCAGCGTCGACGAGAGGCCCGTTCGAGGCTAAAGGTCGAACGCCGCAAGCCGACCAAACGGGCCGCCAAGAGCGCAGCCGAGCCGGTTGCCGTGACCGAGGCGACCAAAAAGAAGACCAGCGAGCCCGAGGAGACCGAAGAAAAGGCCGCGGCAAAGAAGGTAGCTGCAAAGAAGACCACGGCGAAAAAGGCGGCGGCGAAAAAAGCAGCTGCAAAGAAGAAGGCTCCGGCAAAGAAGAAAGCCGCCAAGAAGAAGACTGCGGCAAAGAAAGCCGCGCCCAAGAAGGCGGCGGCGAAAAAGGCAGCTGCAAAGAAAAAGGCTCCGGCAAAGAAGAAAGCCGCCAAGAAGGCGGCCACCAAGAAGACTGCCGCAAAGAAGAGCGCGGCCAAGAAGAAGACCGCCAAGAAGTAGATTTTCCACCAGCCTGCGGCCTTTGGGACCTCGTCGAGCCTCACATCTCGAACTACCGGTCCCTGGAGACCCCCGATGACCGATTTCCGCACTCTCGAGGCTACCGACCCCGAGATCTACGAGGCCATCACCGCCGAGCGCACCCGTCAGAGCAACCAGATCGAGCTCATTGCGTCGGAGAACTTCGTCAGCCGGGCGGTGTTGGAGGCCACCGGCAACGTCATG
The DNA here is from genome assembly GCA_938016625.1 of uncultured bacterium. GTDB lineage: Bacteria > Acidobacteriota > Thermoanaerobaculia > Multivoradales > JAHEKO01 > M0029. The sequence goes on from CALILB010000409.1 coordinate 859, forward strand.
ACGAACAAGTACGCCGAGGGCTATCCGGGACGGCGGTACTACGGAGGCTGCGAGTTTGTCGACGACGCCGAGCGGCTGGCGATCGACAGAGCCAAAACGTTATTCGGCGCCGAGCACGTCAACGTACAGCCCCATAGCGGCACTCAGGCCAATATGGCGGTCTATTTCGCCATGCTCGAACCGGGTGACACGCTCCTGGGGATGGATCTCGCCAGTGGTGGCCACCTGACCCATGGGCACCCTCTCTCCTACTCCGGCAGAGACTTCAATGTGGTGTCCTATGGTGTCGATCGCGAGACCGAGACAATCGATTTCGAGACGGTCCACCAGCTCGCTCGTGAGCACCAGCCGAAACTGATCGTCTGCGGCGCCAGTGCCTACAGCCGCATCATCGACTTCGAGCAGTTTCGCAACATTGCCAAGGATGTCGGCGCCCTGCTCATGGCCGACATCGCCCACATCGCCGGGCTGGTGGTCGCAGGTCTCCACCCCTCACCGGTGCCACACTGCGACTTTGTGACCACAACCACCCACAAGACTCTTCGCGGGCCGCGCGGCGGTCTGATTCTCTGCCGGCAGGACTTCGCCAAAGCGATCGACAGAGCCGTCTTTCCGGGCATACAGGGAGGACCGCTGATGCACATCATTGCCGCCAAGGCAGTCGCCTTCAAGGAGGCCGCCGGCGAAGAGTTCAAAAGCTACCAGGCGCAGCTGGTCGCCAACGCCGGCGCCATGTCTCGCCGGTTGACCCGGCAGGGTATGCGCATGGTGTCCGGCGGCACCGACAATCACCTGTTCATGATCGACGTCACCGCCTCGGCTGGACTCACCGGCAAGGTGGCGGAAAAGGCGCTCGAAACCGCCGGCATCACGGTCAACAAGAACACCATCCCCTTCGATCAGAACCCGCCGCTGGTAGCCTCCGGCATCCGCATCGGCACACCGGCGGTGACCTCGCGCGGAATGAAGGAAGCCGAGATGGAGCTGATCGCCGACCTCATCGAACGGGTGTTGAAAGCGCCCGAGGACGAGCAGGTCAGGTCCGAGGTCCGCCGCCAGGTCGAGAGCCTGTGTGAGCGTTTCCCACTCTACGACGCCCTCTGGTAGGGAATCGGGGACACTGCGGGCGGGGGAACTCCAAATCGGTCTCGAAGCAGCTCTCTGACCTCCCCCACCAGATAGACCGAGCCACAGACCACCAGCAACTCGGGATCGTCCGCCAGCGCCCGCTCGAGCGCTGGGGCGGCGGCCGGCACGACCACGGCACGACCTGCCGGCAGCAGTTTCTCGATCTCCGCCGGCGGCAGGGCACGCTCGCTGTCCGGTGAGGTCAAGATCACGCTGCGGGCCTTTGCCACTAGGACCGGGAGAATCTCGCCGGCGTCCTTGTCCGCCAATACGCCAAAAAGCAGGTTGTAGTCGAGCTCCTGTCGGCTGAGGAAGCGGGCGAGCGCCTCGGCCCCGTCGGGGTTGTGGGCGACATCCAGAAGCACCGACCGGCGGCCAGGAAGATCGACTCGCTCGAGCCGCCCGGGCCACCGGCTGCCTTCGGCTCCCGCCACGATGGCATCTCGGCTCAGTCTCTCCCAACCACGCTGGGCCAGTATCTCGGCCCCCAGCACCGCCAAGGCCGCGTTCTTCGCCTGGTGGTGTCCGCCAAGCTGCAGGCTCAGCCGATATCGATCCTCGTCCGTTTCCAGGTGCAAGCGCTGCCCATCCCACCCCCGGTCCTCGACGATCTCGATCTTGGCCACCTCCGGACCGAGCCGGAGGTCGGCCCCCACCGCCACGGCTACCTCCTGGATGGCCCGCTTGGCCTCTGGCCTTTCCACCCAGGCAATCGCCGGCCCCCCGGCACGGAGGATTCCGGCCTTCTCCCGCGCGATGCTGTCGAGATCTTCACCCAAATGCGCCCGGTGCTCGAGCCCTATCTCGGTGATCAGCGACAACTCCGGCTCGGTGGCATTGGTGGCATCGAGTCGCCCGCCCATACCGACTTCGAGGATCGCCAGATCCACTTCCTGTGCCGCGAAATGACTGAATGCCACCGCCGTCAGCGCCTCGAAATAGGTTGGCAGGTGACCCAAAGCCTGCTGGGCGACGGCAACCAGATTGCCGAGGCTGGCGCTCAGCTCCGCCCGGGATATCGCTCGTCCATCGATACGGATTCTCTCCTCGACCTCTTCCAGATGGGGGGAGGTGTAGAGCCCGGTGCGGTAGCCCGCCACCGAACCCATCGAGGCGAGAAAGGCTGCGGTAGATCCCTTGCCGTTGGTGCCGGCAATCAAAACCGCAGACAAGTTTCGCTCGGGGTGGCCCAGGGCGGCGAGCAGTCGGTGGGTGGTCTCGAGCCCGAGGCGAACGCCGTACTGCTCCAGGCTCTTTAGAATGTCGGTGCTGTCCTGCACTTCAGGGCACCACCGGCCGCCTTCAGCTCTGAGCGGATTTGGCGGGTGTCTTCAGCAGATGGCGCAGAGAGCGAGCCAGGGTCTCCTTTAGCTCGGTGCGTTGCACTACCATGTCGAGAAACCCATGTTGCAGGAGGAATTCGCTGCGCTGAAAACCCTCCGGCAGATTCTCGCCGATGGTCTGTTGGATGACCCGCGGTCCGGCGAATCCGATCAGTGCCCCCGGCTCCGCGATGTTGAGGTCTCCCAGCATCGCAAACGAAGCCGTGACACCACCCGTGGTCGGATCGGTCAGAACCGAGAGGAATGGTAAGGGCCGATCGCGAAGCCGGGCCAAGGCGGCCGATATCTTCGCCATCTGCATCAGGGACAGTACACCCTCCTGCATGCGAGCACCGCCCGAGGCCGAGACCACCACCAGTGGACGCTCGGTACGAATGGCCTCCTCGATGGCACGGGTGATCTTCTCGCCCACGGCCGAGCCCATCGAGCCGCCCATAAAGCGGTACACCATGACCGCCAGCACCACGGGTATCTCCTCCATCTCGCCTTTGACGACGATGACGGCAGACTTCTCTCCGACCTGTTTACGGTAGCTCTTGAGTCGGTCCTTGTAGGGTTTCGAGTCCTTGAACGTCAGGGGATCGGTCGACTGAACACCGGCAAAAAGCTCCTCCTGCCGCCCGTCATCGAGTAGCAACTCGATTCGCTCCCGGGCCGAGATCCGGAAGTGGTAGCCGCACTTCGGACAGATCCGCAGGTTCTTTTCGAGCTCCTTGGAGTAGATGATCTCCCTACAGCCTTCGCACTTGACCCAGAGCCCTTCGGGTACCTGGCTGCGGGGCCGCTCCCGACCAACCGGCCGTTGTCGTTTCGCCTTTTTGAACCAAGCCATTTGCGTTGCTGTTTCTAACATCAGACTTCCCGTCAGTCAATCGGAAAGTCCTTATTCTTGAGCCACTTAGGCTCGCTCTGCCGGGACGGCGTCTTCGGCTAGAATGAGCTGGGGCGTCCGCCTGGGGAAGCACCCGAAGAGGAGCACGAGATGGCCGGTCACAGCAAGTGGGCTCAGATCAAACGCAAAAAGGCGGTTACCGATTCGCGCCGGGGACAGCTGTGGACGAAGCTTCTCAAGGAGGTCACGGTAGCGGCTCGCCTCGGCGGTG
>CALILB010000410.1 GCA_938016625.1 uncultured bacterium
TATGTGCCACCGGTGAGTGCCGAGATGTCCGAGGATCGGAGGCGTCTTTTGCGGTCACTGGACGGGCGAGACATACCTGTTCTAGTGCAGCTGATGCCCGGCGAGGAGGAGCCGGCGGTGGCGGGCGGCAAGATTGTTTACGATCTGCTGCCGGCTCTCGTGGTCGGCGATCTGAGTCCCCTTGGCGAGCTGCCGGCCGGCTCGGTCGTAATCTGGCCCCTCATCGCCGGGCTGACCGATCAGCCGGCGATGGTCGAGGCGGGCTTGGATCGGTTGGCCGCGGTGGGTGTCGGATATGTCCGCGGACTGGCACTTGTTCTACAGCCGGCAATCCGTCGGCGACTGGCCGAGCTGGGTGGTGAGGCGGTTTTCGACCGGCTGTTCCACGGACCGCCCCCGGCGGAGCGATTGTTCGCGATCCAGGCAGCGGCCGTCGGTCTGAAGCCTTTTATGGAGCGCCCGCTCCCGTCAGATCCTCCTGCCCTGGCACACAACCGGTGGCTGGCCGGTGAATTGGCCATCATCGGCGAGCTGTGGCTGCGGATCGAGCGCTCGGAGGCTCGGGGACAGGCCTTTTTTCGCGCTGCGCGACTGATCGACGAGACCAACCGGGACATCCAGGTCCTATGTAGTGAAGGGAATCTCGGCGTTATCCCCTGGCTCGATGACCCGAGCCGCGAGGTGATCGAGGAGCTGGTCGCCGCCGGCCGCTCGTCGCTCCGCGAAGAGCTCGAAGCCGAGTACCTGTCCTAGCCCGGAATTCTTGCCACCAGGTCGATCTCGACCAGCGCGCGTATGGGCAGCGCCGCTACGCGGCCTGGAGAAGCGATCTCCTATCCGGCTGGACCGTTACATGGTCCGCTGTCCACTCGCACTCAAAAGCCTCTCTTGGAACGAAGATACTGCAGAGGTCGGCCGAGCCGTGTAGCCGACCTGTGCAGGCCGGAGGCGCGAGACGGTAGTTGAAGCCCAATCAACCGGCCAGACGCATCTTGCGCAGGAACGCCGGCCAGCGTGGATCGTCCTGGAGGCCAATGAACAGGGGGTCGACCATCGTCTCGGCGGTGCCGGGATCTCGCTCCGCATAGGCTCGCTCGAGCCACTCGAAGGCCTGGTCGGAATCGCCCCGGAATGCTTGGATCTCGGCGATCTGGTAGGCCGTCTGAGCGCCCCAGGTCTCGATCAGCTCGTCGAGCGCCTCCTGCGCCTCCTGCTCTTGACCGAGTGCGTGATGCCCCAGCGCCAGCCCGAAGAGTCGGAATGCAGGGTGAGGCTCGCTCTGAAACTGCTTGAGGGCCAGCTCCGGTCGCGACCAGGCCAGATAGACCCGGCCGAGCAGGGTGTGCGCCACGCTGAGCTCGGGGTTGAGCTCGAGGGCCTTCTCGAGGGCGGACCTCGCCTGGTCGAGCCGCCCGGCGAAGTAGGAGTACATCCCCAGATTGCGGTGCGAGCTGACGAGCAGGGGATCCAGCTCCACCGCCCGTTGACTGAGCTCGACCGCCTGATTCAGCCGGCCTAGATTCGCCGCCAGCGAGGCGGCCCCCCGGACCACTTCGGTGTTTGCCGGCTCGAGCTCCAACGCACGGGCGAAGGCCTCGTCCGCGCCGATCCAGTCCCAGTCGTAGGCCCTGCGGATCCGACCCAGCGTCGCCCAGCCCTCCGCCAGAGTGTGGTCGGCCTCGATCGCCCGGTTCGCCGCCTCCCGGGCGCGGTCGTAGCCTTCGTCGAACGGCACATACCCCTGGGTGGCCCGCCGGCTGTAGCTCTCTGCCAGGCTGGCCCATGCGAGCGCATAGCCTGGATCCATCTCGAGGGCCTGCTCGTAGAGCTCGGCGGCCCGCCGCAGGTCGTCCTCGCCCTGCTTGTCGGCCAGATAGCGCCCTTCGAGCACGAGGTTGTAGGCGGCCGGATTGTCTCCCCGTGACCGCGTCGCGGCAGCGACCTGGCCTAGCAGAGGGACCTTCAAGGCCTCGACGACCGACTCGGCGATGCTCTCCTGCACCGCGAAGATGTCGTCGAGCTCCCGGTCGTAGGTGGCTGACCAGATCTGAAATCCGTCCTGAGCGTTCACCAGCTGCGCGCTGATTCGGACCTGGTCTCCCGCCTTGCGGACACTGCCTTCTAGGATGGTGGCCACGTCGAGCTTCTCGCCGATCGATCGGAGGTCCGCGTCCTCTCCCTTGAACTGGAACGAGGAGCTCCTTCCTGCCACCCGGAGCTCCGGAATTTGCGTCAGAAGACTCAGGAGCTCTTCGGTGAGCCCGTCCGAGAAGTACTCCTGGTCCTGTCCCGGGCTCAGGTCGACGAATGACAGAACGGCGATGGAGGCCTCAACCGGGGGTGTCGTCGCCGGAGGTTCTGCCCCAGGCTCCTTCGAGCCGCGTCCGAGCCAGGACGCGGTGGCGACGACGATGGCGATGATGGCGGCACCCACCGCCATCCACATCAGGCCACGCCCTGAGGCCAAGGACCTGTGTGCTCCTGACTCGAAAGCCGGGCCGGTTCCGCTGACGACTCTCTCCACACCGGAGATCGACTCCTCTTTGTCGAGGTCCTCCAATTCGTTGCGCACATCCTTCGCAGACTGGAACCT
>CALILB010000411.1 GCA_938016625.1 uncultured bacterium
CGTGGACTGGTGCTGGTCACCGGCCCCACCGGCTCGGGCAAATCGACCACGCTGGCCGCGATGCTCGACAAGGTCAACTCCGAGCGCAAGGAGCACATCGTCACCATCGAGGATCCGGTGGAGTACCTCCATGTCCACAAGAGTTGCATCGTCAACCAGCGCGAGCTCAACGCCGACACCCATAGCTTCGCCAATGCCCTGAAGTCCGTTCTCCGCCAGGACCCCGATATCGTGCTGGTCGGTGAGATGCGGGACTTCGAAACCGTGGATGCGGCGTTGCGCATTGCCGAGACCGGCCACCTCACCTTTGCCACCCTGCACACGAATTCGGCCGCGCAGACGATCAATCGGATTATCGACATCTTTCCACCCCATCAGCAGTCTCAGGTTCGCGTCCAGCTATCTTTTGTGCTCGAAGGAATCCTGTGCCAGTCGCTCCTGCCTCGGGCGGCCGGCCATGGCAGGGCTCTCGCCATGGAGGTCCTGGTTCCGACCACTGCCATCCGCAACCTGATTCGAGAGGACAAGATTCACCAGATCTACGGCATGATGCAGGCGGGCCAGGCCAAGTTCGGAATGCAGACCTTCAACCAATCTCTAGCAGCCCTCTACTTTCGCAGGCAGATCAGCCTGCAGACGGCGGTCAGCCGCTCGTCCTACCCCGACGAGCTGCAGGAGATTATCGGTCGCGGCGCCGGCGCCCTGAATCCAGCCTTGACATCGGGCGCGAGAACGCCGACCAAGAGGAGTTGATTCGATGCCGAGTTTCGTTTGGAAAGGAAAGAGCCGCAGCGGTCAGTTCCAGGAGGGTATCCTGCTGGCTGACACCCGTGACGCCGCCGCCGCAACGCTGCGTCGCCAGCAGATTCAGATTACCTCGCTGCGTGAGAAGGGGAGAGAATTCCCCTTCCTGCCGAAGTTTCCAGGTCGGGTCAATCAAAAACGGCTCGCCATCTTCACCCGCCAGTTCTCGGTGATGTTGGACGCCGGTCTGCCTCTCGTCCAGTGTCTCGAGATCATGGGAGAGCAGCAGGATCACATCAAGTTTGCCGAGATCATCAACAAAACCAGAACCGACGTCGAAGGCGGCATGTCGCTGGCCGAGGCGATGCAGAAGCAGCCCGCGGCGTTCGACGATCTCTACGTCAACATGGTCGCGGCCGGCGAGGCGGGCGGTATTCTGGACGTCAGTCTCAATCGTCTGGCCGCCTACCTGGAGAAGGTCGTCAAGCTCAAGGCCCAGGTCAAGTCGGCCATGATCTACCCCGTGACTGTGATCACGATCGCCATCGGCGTGGTCTGGATCATCATGTGGAAGGTTATCCCGGTATTTGCCCAGCTGTTTGCCGGGCTGGGGGGTGACCTGCCCTTCCTGACCAAGATGGTGGTGAGTGCCAGCAAGATCATCGGTACCTACTCTCCGCTCATCATCCTCGCCATCGTCATTACCTTCTTTGCCTTGCGGGCCTATCACAAGACCTATCGGGGCAAACGGGTCCTCGACGGACTCATGCTCAAGATTCCGATCATGGGCGAGCTGCTGCGCAAGATCGCCGTCGCCCGGTTCTGCCGGACTCTGGCCACCCTGACCTCTTCCGGTGTGCCGATCCTGGACGGGTTGGAGATCACGGCCAAGACCGCCGGCAACTCCATCATCCACGACGCGGTGATGGCGGTGCGAAAGGCTGTGGAAGAGGGCAAGACCCTGAGCGGACCACTCGGGCAGACAAAAGTCTTCCCCAAGATGGTGGTGCAGATGATCCACGTCGGCGAACAGACCGGCGCTCTCGATCAGATGCTGTCCAAGATCGCCGACTTTTACGAAGACGAGGTCGACACGGCCGTCGAAGGCATGATGAAGCTCTTGGAGCCGCTCATGATCGTTTTTCTCGGCGGCATCATCGGCGTCATCGTGACCGCTATGTACATGCCCATGTACACCATTTTGGGCAAGATCGGCTAGCGGGTCGACGTCACTACTCGCAGATCAAACGAAGCCTGTGAGCAACGGGGACTCGGATCAGTTCTCCGCCACCTCCGAGCTGAGTCTTCAGCGCTCGACCAAGCTGAGCCAGCAGCTGCGCTGGATGATCAGCTTGCGCCTGGTCGTCGTTACCAGCGTCGTCTTCCCCTACCTGCTGCTGCAGCTGGCGTCTCCCACCGAGGCAATCAGCTTCAACTTTCTTTATCTGCTGGCGGGTGCCACTTACGCCGCCAGCCTCCTCTACATCGCTCTTCTCCGCTGGCTGAGGCCCTACCCCGCAATTCAAGCGTACATCCAGTTTTCCGGCGACCTGCTGCTGATCACCGGCATGGTCTACTACTTTGGCGGCACCAACAGTCCGTTTTCGATCCTCTACTTCGTCATCATCATCGTCGCCTCGGCGATGTTGCACCGCCGGTCGGGACTCATAGTCGCTACGATCGCCTGGGTTCTCTACAGTACTACGATCTTGGCGCTCTACTTCTCCTGGCTGCCGGAATCGTCGCCGTTGTCGATGGGCACCGCGGTGATCGAGGAGGGTATCGAGGGCCTGAGCGAGCTGGCGAGCGAGCTCGAGGCCAGCCGCGGTGAGGCCATTCCCGTCTGGCGGCTGGTCTACAACCTGGTCATCCATTTCTTCGGTTTCTACCTGGTCGCCGTGCTCACCTCCCATCTCGCCCAGAGCGCCACCCGCGCCGAGCGCGAACTGCTGGAGAAGCGAGAGGATCTGGCGACGCTGCAGGTAGTCCATCGCGACATCATCGAGTCGGTGCCGAGCGGTCTGATCACCTGCAACCTCGACGGCAGGGTCACCAGCGCCAACCGGGCCGCACAGGAGATTCTTGGACTGCTGGAAGCCGCTCTCGTGGGTCAACACGTGACCAAGACAGGCCTCCTCTCCAATCTGCATTGGCAAGAGCACAGGGGGAGCGATCTGGCCTCGCAGGATCGGCGCGAGATCGAGTATCAAAGAGGTGACTCGCTGCGCCACATCGGCTTCTCGTTGACCGAGCTCACGACCACAAAGGGCGAGCGCTCGGGGTACATCATCATCTTTCAGGACCTCACCGAGTGGCGCAAGCTGCAGGAGGAGGTGCGCCTCAAGGAGAGGCTCGCCGCGGTCGGACAGCTCGCCTCGGGGATCGCCCACGAAGTCGGGAACCCCTTGGCCGCCATCAGCGGATCGGTGCAGATGCTGTCGACATCTATCGACGGCGAGGCGTCGGAGAAGAAGCTGCTGGATATCATCCTCAAAGAGAGCCAACGGCTCGATCGCACGGTCAAGAGCTTCCTGCAGTTCGCCCGGCCAAAGGAAAGGTCGAACGTACGCTTCGACATCGCCAAGCTACTGAGCGAAAACGTCGACCTGCTACGAAACAGTCCCGAGGTGTCCACGACTCACCAGCTGACCCTCGATCTCGAACCCTCTTCGGTCTCTCTCATTGCCGATCCCGACCAGGTCAGTCAGATTTTCTGGAACCTGGCGCGCAATGCATTGCGCGCCATGCCGGATGGCGGTACTCTCCACATCAAAGGAATGCTGCGCGACACCGACTACCTCGTCCGCTTCACCGATACGGGTCGCGGAATGGCGGAAAAGGAGCGAGAGAACCTCTTCCATCCGTTCCACTCGTTCTTCGATGGAGGCTCGGGAATCGGCATGGCAATCGTCTACCGGATAGTGGAAGAGCACGGTGGCAAGCTTGCCGTCGAAAGCACTGAAGGGGCGGGAACCACGATCACCGTTGCACTTCCAATAGCGCCTAGTACCATGCCGCTATATCCAGTGGAGATTTAGAGGTGGCATCCCGAATCCTGGTCGTCGACGACGAAAAGAGCATTCAGGACTTTCTCCGGCTCCTGCTGGAAGAAGGGGGCTACGAGGTCACCACCGCCTCGTCGATGGAACAAGGGCGAAAGACCTTTTTCGAAGACAGCTTCGATCTCGTCTTGTGCGACATCATCATGCCGGATGGCAACGGTCTGGATCTCTTGCGCGAGATGAAAACGCACAATATCCGCTCCTCGGTCATCATGATGACGGCTTACACCTCGACCAAGTCCGCCATCGAGGCGATGAAGCGGGGGGCTTACGACTACATCTCCAAGCCCTTTGACGTCGAAGAGCTCAAAGTCGTCATCGAGAAGGCGCTGGAGAAGACCGAGCTCGTCGATGAGAACGTCTACCTGCGTCGTGAGCTCGAGCAGAAGTATCAGTTCTCCAACATCATCGGCCGCAGCCGTCCGATGAAGGAGATCTTCGCCCTGATCGAGCGGGTGGCGAAGACCAGCTCCACAGTGCTGCTCGAAGGCGAGAGTGGAACCGGAAAGGAGCTGATCGCCCGGGCCATCCACTATCAGAGCCCGCGCTCCTCCCACCGCTTCCTCTCGGTCAAC
>CALILB010000412.1 GCA_938016625.1 uncultured bacterium
GTCGGGAAAACGATTGACGTAGACCTCGTTCTTGCCGGTCTCATCCGACGTGTACGCTACCCATCTCCCGTCAGGCGAGAACGACGCGAAATCCTCGTTGAAGGGCGTTGCCAGCCATGGTTCGGGCTGACGATCGCTATCGAGAGGCAGAGTCCAGAGGTCGTATCCGGTCTCGTTTTCGCTGTGGCTATAGATCAACACTCTGCCGTCGGGTGAGATCGAACGGGGCTCGTTGTCGATCGGACTCGCGATCAGCGCTTCGGGCTGACCAGTGCCATCCGCCGATCGCCGATAGATGTTGTAGGGAGGGTCGTCTTGACTGTAGACGATTTCGTCACCGGCTGGCATCCAGAGTGCGCCGAATTTGGTGTTGGGCTCGAAGCTCAGACGGCTCAAGGTGCCGCGTTCGAGCTCGAGAGCCCAGAGATCCCAGCTCGACTCCTCGATCGTCAGGGCGATGCGAGCTCCATCGGGAGAGACTCTAGGGTGTTTGTACCGGCGGGCCTCGGGCAAGGGCGTCTCGAATCCGTCCCGGTCCACCCAGGTCAGCTGGCGTGGGGGATTCGTGACGGCGCCGGGTGCGTAGGCCAGCGTGCCGTTTGCTGCAAGGGTCACGGGAGTGTCGCCTTGGGTGATGCTGGGGATCAGATCGGTGACGACGGGGGCGGGGCCGCCTGTGATCTCGAGCTTCTCTACATCGAGCCTGACCGCCATCAGCGTTTGATCGCGCACAAACAGCAGATGTCCGGTTGGTGCGTACTGGGCCCATACCCCATCTTCGATCAGTACCTTGGTCTCACCGGTGATCAGGTCGAGGGCGCTGATCTTCGAGCGGCTCAGAGGTACCGAAAAGATGGTAAAGATCACCGAGTTTCGACCCGGCAGATGCTGAGGCCAGAAGTGTCCCAGCTCACCGGCTTCCACATCGGGGTGTGTCAGCTCTTCAGAGCTGCCGCCGCCGGCCGGGATGCGGTGCAGGCCGCTGGTGTAGTTGGGGGTGTAGACGATGATGTCGTCGGGCCCCCAGGATCCACCGCCCCAGTCGGCCTTGGTGATCAGGGTCTCCCTGCCGGTCGCAAAGGAAAAAGCGATCATCTCTTCCTGGTTACGAGTGAACCCGATCGACTCGCCGTCCGGCGAGAAGAACGGGTTCCGGGCCATTTCGGTATCGGGGATGGCCGCGATCTCGGTGCTATCGAGTCGCCTTTCGAATAGCTTCTGGACACCGTTTTCGAAGCCGACCATGACGAGCTTGCGGCCGTCCGGCGACAGGACGATCTGCTCGTCCTCCGCGAGATGCACCTCTGGCGGCAGAGTGATCGAGAACCGCTGAACGGAAGGAGGCGGCGCATCCTGGCTGCGCGGTGAGAAGGCCAGTGTAGCGGCGATGACCGCCAGGAGTGCGGCCAGGCCCCACGGCAGCAACCGCCGCCAGCTCGAGGCGGGTGTCGGAGCTGTTACAGCCGATGGAACTGCGGAGCTGGTCAACATCAGGCGTGCGTCGGCGATGTCGTGAAGGCGCTGACGGGAATCCTTGACGAGGCAGAGCCGCAGGAGCTCGCGGACATTCCCAGGTGTCTCTCCCGGCAACGAGCTCCACTCGGGCTCTTGCGCCACGACACCGGCGATCACGTCGGTCACCGTCGCACCGGGAAAGACCATGCGACCCGAAAGCACCTCGAAGAGCACCGCGCCGAAAGCCCAGATGTCGGCCTGCTTGTCCACCTCCTGGCCCCGTGCTTGCTCGGGGCTCATGTAGGCGGCGGTGCCCAGCAACACGCCCGCCTGCGTCATCTGCGCTGTGAGTGTCGGCGACATGGAGACGCTGATGCGGTTGGTGCCCGAATCGGATTCGGGACCGAGCGCCTTGGCCAGTCCGAAGTCGAGGACTTTGACCTGGCCCTCTGGCGTCACCTTGATGTTGGCGGGCTTGAGGTCGCGGTGGATGATGCCGCGCTCGTGCGCCGCCTCCAGAGCCTCGGTGATCTGGAGTGCCAGGGTTTGCGCCGCAACGATTGGAATCGGTCCGCGCTTCAGGCGCTCTCTCAAGTCCTCTCCTTCGACGAGCTCCATGACGAGGAAATGGACATCGCGGGCGCCTGTTCCAGGGGCGGTGCTTGTCACCGCCCTCAAGGTGACCGACTCGAAGGAATAGATCGCCGCGATGTGCGGGTGATTCAGCGACGCCAGGACCTTGGCTTCGCGCTCGAAGCGAGCCAGGCGTTCGGGATCGGACGCCACCGTATCGGGTAGCAGCTTGATCGCCACCTCGCGACCGAGCTTTGTATCCTCAGCCCGGTAGACCTCACCCATACCACCTTCACCCAGCTTGGCGGTGATCTTGAAGTGGGAGAGTGTCGTGCCGATCATTGCGCCTTCAGATCTTCTCAGGCATCCGGTGCGACGGTGAACATGACATCGCCGATTGCCGGACAGGAACTCCCTTATCAAGTCCCCATCTTGGAGCTGAAGTATGGGACCCTTGGAGACCTTCGGGTTGAATAACCGGCCTGATTCGAAAGAATTCTAGCACTCTGTCGGGGCGGGCGGCACCTTATCGTCCAACGACGTAGATACGGTCGGCCTGCAGTCGCTCGAAAGCCTGCTTACCGCCACCGGGCCAAGTGATGGTCAACCGCTCGATGGAGGCAGCATCACCGAGACCCAGGTGGAGTCGGGTGTCGTTGTGCGAGGCGTAGCTGCCTCCGGAGGTGACCTCGCGAATCTGGGTCACACCACCCGCCGCCACCGCTACCCGGCCGCCCACAATCTGCCGGGGCCCGTCGGCGGCCACCAAATCGATCGTCAGCCAGTGGCCTTCGAGGTCGGCGACGTTGGTGAGGAGAGTTGGTCGAGCATCCTGGTTACTGACCGCAATATCCAGATCGCCGTCATTCTCGACATCGAGATAGACCGCGCCACGGCTCGACTCCTCCGTCAGAAACCCATCACCCGCCTGCTCGCTGATCTCGCGATACCCACCCTCCTCGTTGACCAGCAGTTGGTTCCGCTGTTTGTAGGTCTCCCCCAGCGAGGGAACCTCGTCCACCTGCGGGTAGATGTGTCCGTTGGAGAAGAAGAGGTCCAGATCCCGGTCGTGGTCGACATCCAGAAAGAGCGCCCCCCAGCCGAGTGGCCGGAAACTGGGTGCCGTCAACTTCGCTACAAAGGACTCGTCCTGGAAAAGCTGGCCGCTGAGGTTGCGGTAGAGCGCGTAGTAGTCGTGTGCGAAGTTGGTCACCACCAGATCGAGCCATCCGTTGCCGTCGAAGTCACCAAAGCCGACCCCCATGCTGCCCTGCGCACGACCGTCGGCGTTGTAGGCGGTGCCACTCCAGGTTCCGATCTCCTCGAAGGTGCCATCGCCGCGATTGCTGTAGAGACGGTTGGCATTGCTGTCGTTGGCCACATAGAGATCCGTGTCGCCGTCGTTGTCGTAGTCGAAGCTGGTGACCCCCATCGAGTAGCCGAAGCCCCCCACCGCCAAGCCGGACTCCTCCGTCGCCTCCTCGAAGGTGCCATCCCCATTGTTGAGATAGAAGGTGTTGCGACTCTCGACCAACCCTCTCGGTCCGTCCATGACCGTGACCTTCCCCCGCCAGCGCCGGGTGCGGCGGGCGTTTTGGATCTCTTCCCAGCTACCCTCGAGGTAGTTGCCCACAAAGAGATCCTGATCGCCGTCGCCGTCGGCATCGAAGAAGGTGGCACCGATGCTCGGACCGGGATCGCCAACTCCTGCTTCCTCGGTGACATCGGCAAAAGTTCCGTCGCCGTTGTTGCGCAAGAGGATGTTGGGACCGAGGATCGTCAGATAGATGTCCGGCAGACCGTCGGCGTCGAAATCGCCGACA
>CALILB010000413.1 GCA_938016625.1 uncultured bacterium
GATCAGCAGAGCCAGCATGACGAGTAATGCAGACACTCGCCAGGTCAGATCGGTTGAATTGATACGCATAACTGCTTCCTCCTTTTGAGTAATGTCCGGGGATTATATAGATGGGTCGGGATTTGGCAACCGGCCTTGACAAGAGGGGGCTATCTAATATATCGTTGCCGATATAAGTCGGTACCGATATAAGTCGGTACCGACAAATCTACTCAAGAAAGCCTTATGGTTAAGGGGAAATCAGCCCACTCGGCGGCCACACCCGGTATCGACTACGGCTCGCCCGTCATCACCGGTCTTATCCGGGGCATGCTTCCCTTTGCCCTCATGAAGCTCATCGAGGAGCACCCACGCCACGGCTCCGAGCTCATCCGCGCCATCTCCGACATGACGGGCGGCGCCTGGACTCCAAGTCCCGGCTCGGTCTATCCGGTGCTGCGCAAGCTCGAGCGGGAGGGACACCTCAGTGGCGAATGGGAGCGCACCCGGTCCGCCCCAAAGCGGATCTACCAGCTGACCAAAAAGGGGAGACAGGCGCTCCCCGACCTCCGGCAGCGTCTGGTGACACAGCTGACGACGGCCCGACATCTGATCGACGACCACCTCGCCGCCCTGACCCACGATTCCGAGGCAGGAGACCATGGACACCAAGGAAAAACTGTCCAAGATTAGACTCGAGCCGCACGAGAAGACGACGGCCAACTCCGGCTTCCAGCTGACGCGACGGACACTGCTGGCTCTGGGAGTTGCCGCGGTCCTGATTGTGGCGATCGTGTTTCTCCTGGTCGTGTCCGGCAGGGACGAAGAGGTCGCGGCCACCTCACCCACCACTGCCGGGACCGATTCGACCGCGGATGGCTCGACCACCTCGAGCACCGGCTCCTCTCGCACTCTCGCCGCCGGCGGCTATGTCGAGGCCCGCCGCACCGCCCTGGTCTGGCCGGGACGAGACGGCATCGTCGCCCGGTTGCACGTCATCCGCGGGCAGCAGGTCGAAGAGGGCGATCTGTTACTCGAGCTCGATTCGCGGACAGCTGTAGCCGCGGTGGCCATGGCGAGCGCCGAGCTCGACCAAGTCCGCGCCCGCCTCCGACGGTTACGCGAAGGGGCACGGGTCGAGGAGTTGGCGGCTGCCGGCTCCGAGCTCGAAGAGGCCGCAGCGCAGTACGCCGATGCCAAGGCCGAGCTCGAGCGTCTGCTGTCACTGGGAGAGAGCGAGTTGGTGCCCGCGGCCGATGTAGAGGCCGCCCGCTATCGCGCCGCCGCCGCCGCCGCCCGCGTCGAGACGTTGCGCTCCAACGAGCAGCTGTTGCAGGTCGGCACCCACCCGGCGGAGATCGCGGCCGGCGAGGCGGACGTGGCGCGCAAGGAAGCGGCGCTCGAACAGGCCGAGGTCAATCTCGACCTCACCAAGTTGCGGGCCCCCTTCGACGGCCGGGTGATCGCCATCGAGCTCGAGCCGGGGGAGGTGGTCAGCCTCTTCGACGTCGGCTCGGGGATCGAGATCGCCGACGAGTCCGAGCTCTGGGTGAGGGTCGACGTCCCGGAGGATCGTCTCGAGGGCCTCGAACTAGGGGACTCCGCCGAGGTCTTTGCACAGGCGATCGGTCCCGCCCCGCTTTCCGCGCGCGTGGTCGAGATCGCGCCCAAGGCCGACCGGCAATCCAACACGGTGGAGGTGGCGGTGGCCATCATCGACCCGCCACCCATCTTGCGACCGGACATGAGCGCCCGCGTCAACATCACCACATCCGGAGGGAGTGAATGAGCGATACACCGATTGTCGAAGCCAGGGATCTGGTCAAGACCTACCACAAGGGGGCCACCGAGATACGGCCGCTGGATGGTCTGGATCTCGAGGTCAGGCCGGGTGAGTTTCTGGCTCTCATGGGTCCCAGCGGCTCGGGCAAGTCTACCCTGCTCCACATCGTCGGCGGGCTCGATCAACCCGATTCGGGCAGCTGTCTTGTCGGCGGGCTGGACATCGGCAGCCTCGGCGAGAAGGAGCTCTGTGAGTTTCGCGCCTCCAAGGTGGGCTTTGTCTTCCAGACCTTCAACCTCATCCCCATTCTTACCGCCGCCGAGAACATCGACCTGCCGCTTCGGCTCCTCCCCCTCTCGGCCTCCCGCCGCCAAGAGCAGGTGGCCATGGCGCTGGATATCGTCGGTCTGACCGAGCGCGGCGATCACCTCCCGTCGCAGCTTTCGGGCGGCGAGGAGCAGCGAGTCGCCATCGCCCGCGCCTTTGCCACCGATCCCGATCTCATCATCGCCGATGAGCCCACCGGTGATCTCGACGATCAGACCGGTGACGAGATTGTCAGCGTTCTCAGGCTATTGGCCTCCGATCACGGCAAGACGGTTCTGATGGTGACCCACGACGCCAGCAAGGCGGAGCGCGCCGACCGGATTCTCTTCTTCGATAGCGGGTGCCTGACCACGACCGATCCGCGGGCCCGGGCTCGGGCGGAGGCCAGCTGATGATCCTGCGGATGTTCCCCTTCTTGTGGAAGAACCTGTGGCGCAACAAGCGCCGCTCCATCCTGACCATCTTTGGTGTGGCCGTGGCCATCTTTGTCATCACCGCGCTCGGCGCCGCCATTGCCGGCATGACCTTTCCCGTCCGCGAGGTGGGTGCCACCAGCCTGCTCAAGGTGCGCGAGAAGAGTCGCGCCAACGTACTGGCCAGCCGGCTGCCACAGGCCTATGAGAATCGTGTGGCCGAGCTGCCGGGCGTCGCCGGTTCGACGGGGGT
>CALILB010000414.1 GCA_938016625.1 uncultured bacterium
TTCGTCGATGCGCTCTTCGTAGATCTGGCGAGATCGATTGATGTCTTCTCGCAGTGTCTGGTAGATGTTTCGATTCCGTCGACCCTCTTCGACCTCTTCTTCGTTGTAGAGCTTGATCTCGGTGACCAGCAGTCGAGCCAGCCGCTGTGCCTCTTCGTGCAGCGAGTCGTCACCGGTCTCGGCCGGGATCTGGCTCGCGGTGAAGGCCCAGCCCGGTCCGTCGAGGTCCTCCGGCGGTGCGATCTCGGTGGCTGCCCGTGCCGCCGGGCGCGCCGGCTGGGTCGGAATGGCGACCGTCGGCCCGCCGACCGGTTCCGGTTCGGTGACCGGTTCCGGTTCGGCCACGGGCTCCGCTTCCACCGTGGGCACAATCGGCTCGGTAGGCTCGACGGGCGGTGGTGCGACTTCGGGTGACGCCGGCGAAACATAGTCGCCGGTGGCGAAGGTCTGAGTCGGCTCGATGCCCGCCGAGCTATCGTCTACCACTTCGACCACGGGCTCCGCCTCGACCTCGACCTCCGCTTGCTCAGTGCCCTCCAGAGTAAACCCGGTAGAAGCGAACGGTTGGAGCTCACCGGTATCGAGCGGTGAGGGAAGCTCTTCGATCTCGACGCCCGCCTCTTCGACCTCCGGTTCGGGTTCGACGGTGGCCATGGGAGCGATGTCTTCCTGTACTACCTCGTCCTGCTCCCAGGGCTCGCCGATCGCCTCCATTGGAACTTCCGTGGTGGGGACCTCCTCGACCGGGGGGATCTCTTCGACCGTGGGGACTTCGGGGATCGCCGGTTCGGGGGCGACGGTTTCGATCTCGGGGGGCACGACCTCGACGGTCGGGACCTCCGGTACCGCCGGCTCGGGCTCCACGTATGTAGGGGCCTCTGCCGTGGGTTCCGTTACGCCGTGCCAAAGGTCGAGGCCGGGCTCGGCCGCCAGGGAGTCGTCGAAGAGTCTCAACGTTACGGTCGCCGGTCGATCACGAAAGGGGAGAGTCTCGATGGCCTGTGCGGCGACGTAAATGAGCAATTGGAGTGCCATCAGATCGATCGACCTCTCGTCCTCGAGCCGGTCGGCGTAGACGGCGGCGGCGAGCTGGTCGCGCAGCACCATGGGGATGAGAATTCCCTCGACCGGATGACTGCCATCGATGCGGGCGCACATACCGGCGCACTCGCTACCGGTGAGGGACACACCTCCGTGCCCTGTCGCCACCCGCGACCACGGCGTCCCTTCGCCGTAACCCATGACGAGCTCACCTACATTCTGAGACGAGGCGTTGAACCCGCTTCCCGCCCAACCGTGGAGTCCGTCCTGACGGGTGAGAAAGAGTGCGGAGCGGCCGGCAAAGCGGCGGCATCGATCGAGCAGAGTGGAGAGTATCTCTGCCTGTGTCCGCGCAGCATCGATCGCCGCGATGGCGGCGAACAACTCCTCTGACGAACCCTCCAAGGCCGGGGCCGGGGCAGGCTCCTTTTCAGCCAGACCCAGTTGGCGCCGGAGCTCCGTCAGATGGACGGTGAACTCTTCTCGGACCTTCTGGACCGCTTGCTCGACAAAATTCTTGATGTTCTGCTCTTGATCGCCAATCTGCTCTGACGACGCCATAGTTGAACCTCCGGGGGAACTGTCGTCAAATCTCCTGAGAACTTCTGGATTATTCTGTAGGGTTTTGTACCCTGTCAAGGGAAGACGCGTGAAAACCACTGAGAATAATGGGGTTTAGCAACACGCCCTGGTGGCTTATTCGAGGTCTCCAGAGGGTTGTGGCGGCCGGAATCGCTGTGGTAGGTTGAATTCCTGCTTTTATTGACCCGTCTCTAGAGGGAGGCAAAACCATGCGGAGAACAAGCGAGGGAGTCTGGGTTGGATTTGTCCTGCTCGTGGCAGTGATTCTTGTGGCTTGTGGACCGTCAGGCCCATCCAAGCAGGAGCTCGCCCTACAGGAAGAATTCGAAGCCCTGCAGGAGATGCAGGCGGAGCTCGTCGGCAAACGCCAGGAGCTCGCCGACATGAGGATGGAACTGGTGGCGGCCGCTGTCGAGGAGGTCGAAGCCGAAACCGAAGCCGTGGCGGAAGAGGCGCTCGAGGAAGAGGTCGACCTGGCGGCGGAGATCGAAGCCCTGGAGGCGGAGATCGCACAGCTGACGGACGAGTATGGCGGGCGGCTGGTGGGTGCTCTCAACGCCAACCCCATGATCGAGGGGGAGGAGCCGTCGGAGATGCAGCAGGCTCTGATCTCGATGAAGAGTGAAGAGGACCTCGCCCTGGCCACCGAGTGGATCGAAAAGGGTGGCGACTACAAGCGCGCGATCGAAATCTACAACGCCGCTCTGGCGATCGATCCGGGCAACCAGAAGGTGATGGCGGCCCTGGCCGCGGCCGAAGACGCCCGCTACATGAAAGCCGAACTCTTCGAGCAGCTGAAGAAGGGTATGTCCCCGGAGCAGGTCAGAGCGATTCTGGGTCAGGTCAACCTGCACAACATCAGGGAGTACCCGGACCGCAATGTCGTCGCCTGGTTCTATCCCACCGATGAGGCGGGAGGAGCTGCGGCTGTCTGGTTCCGAGAGAGCAAGAAGACTGGCGGGCTCGAGGCGTACCTGATCAAGTTCGACGCGGTAAGCAGTCAGGGAGAGGAAGCGGAAGAAGAACGTTGATCAGCTGTATACCGGCCGCAATCCAATTGACATCCGCTTGCCAATAGAGGATACTCTTGTGTTCGCGCCCGAAGCGCGAAGATCTCAAGAAGGCGAGGTGATAGACAAGTGCCGCTGGTGACCGTAAGAGAAGACGAGCCGTTCGAAAATGCGCTGCGACGCTTCAAGCGGAAGTGTGAGAAATCGGGCATCCTGACCGAGCTGAAGAAGCGGCAGCATTTCGAGAAGCCGTCGGTCAAGCGGAAGCGCCAGACCATGCAGGCGCGCAAGAAGATGCTGCGCAAGATGGCCGAAGAGCGCCGTCTGGGTCTTCGCTAAGCAAAACCCATCTGCAATCCGAAAAGCGCGGGGCACGGCCCCGCGCTTTTTTGTTTTGGCCACCGTGTAGACTTCCTTCCCACGATGAGTGACACCGGTGCCGCGCTGGTTTCGCGGTCCTCTGCCGAGGCGCTGGAGCTGCCGACCATGCTGGCGACGTTGGCCCAGTTGGCGGCCACGGACGCGGGTAGACAAAAACTCTTGGACCTGCGCCCGTCGACCTCCAAGACGTGGCTCGATCGTCAGCGCCAAAGCTACGAAGAAGCTGTCCGGCTGCTGGGTGAAGAGCGGCTGGTGCCCGCGCTCGAGGAGCCTCTGCAGCCTCTGATGGAGAAGCTCGCGCGGGCGGAGAAGACCATAGCGGGCACCGAGTTGTTGCAGGTGACGGACCTGCTCACGGTTTCGCGGCGGGCAGCGGCCCTGATCGAAGCCAATGCCGCCGAGTGTCCGTTTCTGATTGAGCTCGCCCGGGCCCTGCCACAGCTCGACGCGCTGGGACAAAAGATCAAGAAGAGCCTCGACCGTCGCGGTGCGGTGCGCGATGACGCCAGCCCCAAGCTGACCTCCCTTCGTCGCCAGGTGCGCTCCGTTCGGGACGGTCTCTACCGGGATCTTCGCGGCTCGGTCGATCGCTACCGGGAGCACCTCACCGAAGAGACCATTCCTCTCAAGGACGGCCGGCTGCTCCTGGTGCTCCAGGCGGGGGCGAAGGGGAGGGTCGAAGGCCTGGTCCACGGGCGCTCCGGCACCGGCCGGAGCTTCTACTTCGAGCCCTTCGAAGTCGTGGAGGCCAACAATCGGCTGCAGGATTCGATCGACGAGGAGGAGGCCGAACGGCGTCGAATCTTGAGCGAGCTGACGGCTGAGGTGCGCAGCTCGCTGCCGGAGATCGACCACCATCTCGAGTTTGTCTCCGAGCTGGATCTCCTCCAGGCCGCTTGGCGCTTTGCCGAGCTCTGTGGCGCTCGATTGGCGACGATCGCCGACCGGCACGACCTGGTGCTCAAATCCGCCTGCCATCCGCTTCTCGATCCGCGGCTGGCCGACCTGCGAACCGCGGCGCTCGGTCAAGCAGGACATACCGATCCGGTGGTGCCTCTGGACGTGGAGCTCGTCGGGGATCAGCGCGTGCTGGTGATCACCGGGCCCAACGCCGGTGGCAAAACGGTGGCGCTGAAGACCGTCGGACTCCTGGCGCTCATGGCCCAATGTGGATTGCCGGTGCCGGTCGAGGCCGGATCCCGCCTGCCCCTGTTTTGTCGGGTCATGGCGATGGTGGGAGACGAGCAGGACCTGCTCACCGACCGCTCCACATTCAGCGGCCGTCTGTTGCGGCTAAAAGAGGCCTGGCAGGCGGCGGGGCCCGACAGCTTGATCCTGCTCGACGAGCTCGGCTCGGGGACCGATCCGGAGGAGGGTGCCGCTCTGGCCATCGCCTTGCTGGAGGGGTTGGTGGCGAAAGAGGCGATGGCCGTGCTGACGACCCACCTCACACAGCTGGCGGCTGCGGCGCTGGAGCTCGAAGAGGCGGCTTGTGCGGCGATGGAGTTCGATCCCGCCACCGAGCGGCCGACCTATCGCCTGCGGCCGGGCTCGCCCGGAGGCAGCGAGGCGCTGGCGCTTGCCCTCAGGCTCGGGCTGCCCGGCGAGTGGATCGAGCGGGCCGAGGAGCTGTTGGGGAGCGAGCATCGTGACCTGCGGCGGTTGTTGGCCGAGGTCGAGCGGGTGCGATCGGAGTTGGCCGCCGAGCAGCTCCATCTGGGGCAAGAGGTGGCGGAGCTCGCACGGGCGCGGGTCGAGACCGAGCAAGAGGCGACGGAGCTGAAGGTGGAGCGCCAGCGTCTCGGCACCAAGATGAAGGGCGAGCTGGAGGAGTTTCGCCGGCAGACAAGTGAGCGCCTGCGAGGAGAGCTCGAGGCTATGATGGAGGAGCTCGAGCGTGGCAGAAAGCGGGGATTGGTCGCCAAATCGGTCGAGCGCCTTTTCGATGAGGCGCCCCCGCTTCCCGAGCAAGAGCCGCCACCCGGGGGACCGGTGGTGGTCGGCATGCGTGCCCGTCACGCCGGTTTGGGCTGGGAGGGCAGAGTCGAGAAGATCCGCAAAGGGGTGGCCGAGGTGAGTGTCAGCGGCAAACGGGTCAGCTGCCCGGAGGGAGAGCTGATTCCGATAAGCGACGCTCCCCCGGTCTCGTCCCGCAAGGCGCCGTCGGTCCGACTCGAGCGCGGGGAGGGCGACGAGATCTTTCCGGCCGAGCTCAACCTCATCGGCTGGCGGGTGGAACCGGCGCTCGAGGAGCTCGACAGCTATCTCGATCGCGCCCTGCTGGCGGCCCACGGCGAGGTCAGGGTGGTGCACGGCTTCGGCACCGGACGGCTTCGGCAGGCCGTGCGTCACCACCTCCGGCCCCATCCGGCAGTGGCGCGATTTCGCGGCGGCAAGGCCAACGAGGGTGGTGATGGCGCCACCGTCGTGACCCTGAAGGAAAGCTAGATGGCTCTGGGAAACATCCATCTGACCCCACAGCTCGTGCAGGCGGTGCGTGACGCCGTCGACATCGTCGACATCGCGGGTGACCACACCAAGCTGAGGAAGGCGGGCCGTCGGCACACGGGTCTGTGCCCTCTGCACAAAGAGAAGACTCCATCCTTCAGCGTCGACACAGCCCAGGGCCTGTTCTACTGTTTTGGCTGCGGGCAGGGTGGGGACGCCATCAAGCTCCACATGATGCTGAGCGGCGACGACTTTCCGGCCGCCATCGAAACGCTGGCCAAACGGTACGGCATCCCCCTGCCTCAGCGCGCCGCCCGCCGCCCCGGTGGGCGAGAGGAGCCCGATCTCGAAGCGGTTCTCGAGGCAGCGGCCGAGTATTTCCAGACCCAGTTGAAAAGGCACAAGGGACCGGAGGCCTATCTGCGCCGGCGGAAGATCTCACCCGACAGCGTCGAGCGCTTTGGTCTGGGCTATGCACCGGAAGGCTGGCGCCATCTGGTGGAGGCGCTCCATCCCCGGATCCCCATGGGCGAGCTGGAGGCGGCAGGGCTGGTCGGGAGGTCTGAGAAGGACGAGACCCGGCCCTACGACCGCTTTCGTCATCGGCTGATGTTCCCCATCCGCACGGCCGCCGGCAGGATGGTTGGGTTTGGTGGGCGGACTCTGGGGGACGACCGGGCAAAATACATCAATACCCAGGAGACCGAGCAGTTCCGCAAGGGCTATCTGCTGTACGGTCTTGATACGGCCAAGCGGGCGATTCGGGATACGGGCACCGCGCTGCTCGTGGAGGGCTACTTCGACGTGCTGGGCGCGGTGGAGTCGGGTATCGAGTGGACGGTGGCCTCGATGGGCACCGCGCTGACCGAAAGCCAGGCCAAGGTCCTCAAACGCTACTGCGAAGAGGTCGTCGTCGGTTACGACGGCGACGAGGCAGGGGAGAAGGCCTTCCGGCGCAGCCTGCCCCTGCTGTTGGCGCAAGGCCTCGGTGTCCGGCGGGCGCGTTTTGGCAGCGGTCAGGACCCCGATTCCCTGCGGCTCGAGGCGGGTCCGAAGGCGGTGGTCAAGGCGGTAGAAGAGGCTCCCGATGGGGTCATGCTCGAGCTCGATCGGCTGATTCCCGATCGGGGTCTGCTCGATCCCCAGGCCAAGTCGCGCGCCGCCCGGGCGGCCACCGAGATCCTGGCTCCCATACCGGACGGTGTGTTGCGCTACAGCTACAGCCGGCAGGTGGCCGACCGTCTGGGGGTGCCGGTCGAGCTGCTCTGGCGCCGGCTGGCGCGCCAGGGTGAGCAGGCCGAAGAGGCGTCGCCGGCGCCGTCGCGCAGCAGGGGCATCGTTCGCAGCCTGGAAGAAAAGGTACTCCAGCTGCTTC
>CALILB010000415.1 GCA_938016625.1 uncultured bacterium
CGCTCGTGGAGCTCCTGGCGATCGCCGCCCCCCACCGTCGCCTTCATCAGGATGGTCTCGGTGGCCATGAACGGCAGCTCCTGCTGTACTCGGTGGCGGGTGGTCTCTTCACGGACCACCAGACCGCCTGCGATTCCCGCCGCCAGGCCGGTGATCGAGTCGGCGATCATAAAGGCATCGGGGAGCACGAGTCGTCTGATCGAGGAGTCGTCGAGACTGCGTTCGAGCCACTGGAGCGAGGCGGTCAGCGGGCCGTTGAGACCGTCGGTTATGAGCCGCCGCGACAGCGCGCACATTCTCTCGGCCCGGATCGGATTGCGTTTGTAGGCCATGGCCGAAGACCCCACCTGGGCCTTGCCAAAGGGCTCGGAGAGCTCACCCAGCCCCTGTAGCAGCCGCAGATCGGTTCCCAGCTTGTGACTGGACTCCGCCACCCCTACCAGCGCAGCCAGAATCTGCGAGTCCTGTTTGCGGGGATAGGTCTGACCGGTGATGGGGAAGCTGGCGACAAAACCCAGCTTTTTGGCCAGCCGCCGGTCGAGCTCGCGGACCTTGTCGTGGTCGCCGTCGAAGAGGGTGAGATAGCTGGCCTGGGTGCCGGTGGTCCCCTTGACCCCGCGGCAACGGAGCCGGTCGTGGCATCGGCCGATGGCCTCCAGATCCGTCACGAAGTCCTGTGCCCACAGACAGGCGCGCTTGCCGACGGTGGTCAGCTGCGCCGGCTGGAAGTGGGTGTAGGCCAGAGTGGGAATGCCCCGCGTGTGCGCAGCAAAAGCGGCCAGCTGACGGATGACGGTGGCGACGCGCCCGTGGACCAGATCCAGGGCCTCGCGCAAGATGAGCAGATCGGTGTTGTCGGTGACAAAGGCGCTGGTGGCGCCGAGATGCAGGATGCTGCCGGCCTCGCCGGCCTGCTCGGCAAAGTGTCTGAGGTGTGAGACGACGTCGTGGCGGGTCTCGCGCTCGATCTCCGCCACCCGATCGAGATCGAGCCTGGGAGCCGCCTCCCGCAGCGCCGCCAGCTGTTTGTCGGTGATCGGTAGTCCCAGCTCCTGCTGGCACTCGGCCAATCTCATCCAGATCTGGCGCCAGAGGGAATAGCGGTGGCGTGCCGAGAAGATGCGACACATCTCCGCCGAGGCGTAGCGATCGTAGAGGACGTTCTGTGGGGTCTCGGCCGGCATCGAGGGCAGGAACGATGTTAGCAGAGGGATGGACTCCGTTGATGCGGATAGAATGCGGCCGGTGGCGCCGGTCGAAGGGCGCGCCCACCGTATCGCCTCTGCTAAGAGATCCACCCATCGATGCCGATTCGAGTCGAATCCGAAACCGGAGCCCTGCGCCGGGTACTGGTCCACCGGCCCGGACCCGAGATCGACCGCATGATCCCGGAGATGATGGCCGAGCTGCTGTTCGACGACATCCTATTTGGCAAGCAGGCGAGACGAGAGCACCGAGGGTTCTGCGAGGTCCTGCGTCTGGCCGGCGCCGAGACCCTCGACCCGCAGGACCTGCTGGCCGAGGTGCTCGAGGAGCCGACGCTGCGCGAGGAGATCCTGGCCAAGGTGCAGTCGGGCTATCGGATCGTTCCGGCGCCCCTGGCCCGGTTGGCCGACCTGGAGCCCAGGCAGCTGGCCGAGGCGCTTGTCGGCGGGGTGCGGGCCGAGTCGGGAGCCGGAGCCACCAAAAGTGCTCTTTTCCACCTGGCGCCGATTCCCAACTATTTTTTCCAGCGCGATCCTCAAGCGGTAATCGGCAACCGAGTGATCGTCTCGTCGATGGCCACCACGGCCCGCGAGCGGGAGCCCAAGATCGCGCGCATCCTCTTCGACCATCATCCGGCGCTCCAGGGACACGCCGGGCTGCTGCCGATCGGCGATGGCGCGGCCGGTGGCGGCGAGCACGATCCCGAGTTCGCCCATCCCACACTCGAGGGCGGTGACGTGTTGGTGGCGTCGGAGGATACCCTGCTGGTCGGCATCAGCGAGCGCACCAATCGGCGCGGCATGGAGGTCCTGGCCGAACAGCTCCGCACCCACTCGACCCCCTTCCGCAATCTGCTCTTTGTCGAGCTGCCGAGCCGTCGCTCGTACATGCACCTGGACACGGTCTTCACCTTTATCGACGAACGCACCTGTCTCGGTTTTTTGCCGGTGGTGGAGGCCGGTCACCCCGAATCGGCGCATGTCTGTCACGTGGACTTGACCGCGCAGCATCTGACCTTCACGATGTGCGGCTCACTGCTGGAGGCGCTCGCCGAAATCGATCTCGAGGTCGAGGTCGTGCCCTGCGGCGGCAGCGCGGACATCATCGACCAGGAGCGCGAGCAGTGGACCGATGGGGCGAACGCTTTTGCCCTGGCCCCTGGCGTCATCCTGCTCTACCGGCGGAACCGCCACACCCTCAAAGAGCTCCAGGCTCGCGGTTGGCGGATCGTCAAGGAGGTCGAAGTGCTCGACGGGCGCGAAGAGCTCCTGGGTCAGGGGAGGACGGTGGTCACTTTTCTGGGTAACGAGCTGTCGCGGGCGCGCGGGGGGCCACGCTGTATGACCATGCCGCTCGAGCGGGCGCCGGCTTGAACAA
>CALILB010000416.1 GCA_938016625.1 uncultured bacterium
CTTACACCGAACGCCTCGGTCATCAGGCCACCCACCGCCGCTCCGACCGCAAGCAACGTCGACCAGGTCGCCGCCGAGAGAGCGTTGGCCGTCAGCAGCTCCCGCTCGGTCGTGATGTTGGGAATCGACGCGCTGCGCGCCGGTATGAACAACGCGCTGACGACCATCTGCAGGGAACCGAGGAGATAGAGGATCCATACCTCCCCCGGGTCGTCCACCAACAGGAATCCGAGCACCAGAACCGCTCGGATCAGATCCGCGGCGATCATCAACCGGCGCCGGTCGAAGCGATCGATCAACAGACCGGCAATCGGCGAGGCGATGGCAAACGGCAGTGTCTTGGTGATGAACACCAGCCCGAGGGCCAGCGGTGAGCCGGTCAATTCCCGGATGAGAACGTAGAGCGCGATGGCGTTGATCCAGTCGCCGAGCAGCGAGGCCACATCACCGATCCAGATCCGCCGGTAGTTGGCGTTGCTCCTGATCAGCTCGAGATAACCGGCGCCCGATGATTGGCTCACGGCCGAGCAGGATACCTCACCACCCTTGACGCCGAGCGTACGGCACCCTAATACTCCTCCCGACATTCCAAGATCTGGACAATGCGCGTCACCTTAGAGGAATTCGAAGAGCTCGTCTCTCGCGCGCTCGACGGCCTGCCCGCCGAATTGGCGGACCGGATGGACAACGTCGCGGTGGTGGTGGAAGAGGAGCCGTCGGCCGAAGAGCTCGAGTCGGTCGGTCTGGACCCGGCACACGACGAGCTATTCGGCCTCTATCACGGTGTGCCACTGGCCGAGCGGAACTCCTTCTACGAAACGCTTCCCGACAGGGTGGTGATCTACAGCGGACCTCTGGTGCGCTGCTGCGACTCCCGTCGTGAGCTGCTGCGCGAGATCAGGGACACCGTGGTGCACGAGATCGGTCATCATTTCGGTCTGCAGGAAGACGAGATGCCCTATTAGTCATGCCGACGATGCCCTCATCATCGACCACGGCAAACTACGGGGCCATCTGCGCCCAGCTCGACGAGCTTCTGAGGCTCGCCAGCCAATCCGACTTCGCAGCCGTTCGGGCGCCAGAGGTCTCAGGCTGGAGTGTCGGTGAGCAGCTGGAGCATCTTCTGTTGGCCGATCGGACGATCCTGGACGGCTTTGACAGGCTGCTCGACGGTACCCTGACTTCGGCCGGAGGCGGGCCCACCGCCATCGGCCGGTTCATCTTGGTGTCGGGGTACATCCCACGGGGCCGGGGCAAAGCACCCAAAGCGGTGATACCTGGAACTCTCTCCCCGGGCGAGATCGCTTCGGGTTTCGAAGTGGTCAAGCGGCGGTTCGAGGAGCTCGCACCCCGGCTCGGCGAGATGGAAGCCGGCGGGGCCACTTTTCGTCACCCACTGCTGGGAGAGTTGAACCCAGGCCAGTGGCTCAAGTTCGTCAAGGTTCACCACCACCATCATCAGAAGCTGATTCGTGACATTCGCCGGCAGGCCGAGCGATCGGCGGCCTAGTCTCTACTTCCAACCGAAGACAAAAGCTGGCGATAGTCGGCAAAGGTTCCC
The DNA here is from genome assembly GCA_938016625.1 of uncultured bacterium. Classification (GTDB taxonomy): domain Bacteria; phylum Acidobacteriota; class Thermoanaerobaculia; order Multivoradales; family JAHEKO01; genus M0029. The sequence goes on from CALILB010000416.1 coordinate 1,562, forward strand.
GGGCCCGTGGGGGCGCCGGCGACCTTCAAGAGGCAGGGGCAGCCCGCACGGCGAGCACACTCGCCATCCCGCTCGTCCCGGTCGCCGATGAGCAGCACCTGGGCAGGCTCGGCCCCGGCGAGCTCGACGACTCGGAGCAGACCGGCGGGGTGGGGCTTGAAGCGATCGACCTCCGGATCCATCGCGGTTACCACCAGGTCGGTCTCCAGCTCCAGAGCCTGGAGCTTTCTCGACGCCGGATAGTCGGAGAAGGCGGCCACCGTTCGGCCGGTCTCTTTGAGCCGGGAAAACAACTCGGCTGCGCCCTCGTACCGGCAGGCTCGAAGATGACGGAGTGGGCGCTCGAACATCCACTCCTCCACCACGGTCTCGACCTCCGCGGGTGAGACACCCAGCCGGGAAGCCGGGCGCTCGAACTGGGCCCGCAAGATGGAGTCCGCCTCCTCTTCGGCCAGCTGCTCCCGGATCCGGCGAAATTCTTGGATGGTTCTGACCAGCGACATCTTCCAGGGCCGAGCCAGGCAGTAAAGGAGGATCTCTTGCGCCATCTGCCGACGGAGCGGTCCCTGATCGTAGAGAGTGCCGTCGACATCGAAGACGACGACCCGGATATCCCGCCAGTCCGGTGCGGATGTCGAGAGGGGGGACACCGGCTCAGCCGCCCGACAGGACGATGTAGTGGGGAGCACTCAGTCGCTCGAGCAGCGGAATGTCGATCCAGGTCAGCAGCATAAGGACCACCACCAGCAGCACGGAAATGCCCACCAAGGTCTTTTCGTGGAAGAGCCGCTCCGGCGCCTGCGCGGAGGACTCTTTCTTGAGAGCAATGCGAAGATAGGAGACAAAGAGTGCAGCAAATATCGGCAGCGAGAGCAGGTACTCGACGCGGTACTTGATGAGAAAGACGGCCAGAAAGAAAGCCGCCATCAACGCATAGAGAAAAGCCACCAGGAGCAGCGAGCTTTCGGTGTAGTGACGGAATGAGCGTCGGTAGCGCTCGAGCGCCTCCAGTGTGCCGGTGACGATCGCGCTCCGGTACTCCGCGAAGCGCTTGAGCGTCATCAGATAGGCACCACCCATCCAATAAGCGAGCAAAAGGCTCGAAGGAGGCAGGGTCGTCGAGTCGACCATGGCCCAGCCGAGAGTCAGCCTGATGGGATTGTTGACCGCCTCGCTCAAGACATCGAGATAGACCTTCTCCTTGGTGCGGATGGGTGGAACGTTGTAGATCAGCCCGCTGATCAGAAACAGACAGGAGGTCCAGAAGAAGAGCTTCGAAACAGCCATGGCCAGCAACAGACCGATCACCACGAGACCGATGTACTCGGTGTACACCACCAGAGGGTTGAGCTGTTTGCGGACGGCCGGCCGCTCCGATTTGATGGGATGGTGAACATCGCTGCCGGCATCCAACCACTCGTTGAGGACGTAGTTGGCGGATGCGATGGCGGCGGCGCTGGCAAAGCCGATCAGAACCGGTACCAGGACATCGCCAAAGCTCCTGTCATGCAGCACCAGCGCCAGGACCACCCCAGGTAGGATAAAGACATGCTTTACCCAGTGATCGGGCCTTGCCAGGGCGACATAGTCGGCCAGATTGGCCCTCTGCCCCCGGTCGGCAACCGGGGACGACGCTTCAACCGATCCCATGATTACAGCGTACAACAATCGGGCTGCGAGTCCGCTATCCTCTGCCGATCGACATGAGGGTTGGACGACTTTTTGCGCTGCTCCTTCTGGCCTTCCTGGTCCAGTTCGGCTGTGCGGAACCGATGGAGAGTCCGGAGCCGACTACGGTGTCGAGAGGCGAGACGGTCATCCTTCTCCACGGCATCGCCCGCACCAGTAGCTCCATGTGGCGTATCGAGTCGGTTCTCCGGGCGCGGGGATACGAGGTCGTCAACCTCGACTACCCGTCGAGAAAAGGGAGCATCGACGAGCTCTCCGATTTTCTGGGCCAAACGCTGGCCACCTGCTGTGCCGACCCCGACAAAAAGGTCCACTTTGTGACCCATTCCATGGGTGGCATCGTCGTCCGCCATCACCTGGCCCGGCAACACCCTCCCAATCTTGGCCGCGTCGTCATGCTCAGCCCACCCAGTGGGGGAAGCGAGATGGTGGATCTGCTGAGCGACAATCCACTCTTCGAGCTCACCCTGGGGCCAGCCGGCCAGGAGTTGGGGACCGACTCCTCGAGCGTGCCCCGGCAACTCGGTGCGGTCGATTTCGAGCTCGGTGTGATTGCGGGCGACTCCAGCGTCAACCCGGTCTTCTCGGAGCTGATCCCGGGCAAGGACGATGGTGCGGTCTCGGTTGAGAACGCCAAGACCCCCGGCATGACCGACTTCCTCACCCTCCCCTACAGCCACACCTTCATCATGTTCAGCCTGGAAGTCATCGAGCAGACCATCCATTTCCTCGAAAACGGAGTCTTCGACCACCGGGAGGAGGCCTCATGATCTCTTTTACCTCTCTTTTTCTGGGTCTCGTCCTGGGTGCTCAGACCATCCAGCTCGCGGTTACCGACGGCGTCGACATTGTCGAGCTGCATATCGATGGACTGGTCATCGGCACCCTCGACACCGAGCCATGGACTCTGGAATACGATTTTGGCGAAGAGCTGGCGCCGCACGAGCTGGTCGCCATTGCCTTCAATGCAGAAGACGAGGAAGTCGGCCGGGCTGAGCAATGGGTCAACCTCCCGCGTCAGGCGGCCGAGGCCGAGCTCGTCCTCGAGAAGACCAAGGGCACATCCGGCCGCACCGCCCATCTGACCTGGGAGAGCCTTGCCGGCGCCAGTCCCGCGGCGATCCGGATCTTCTTTGATGGAGAGGCCCTCGATGTTGCCGATCCTCGGGAATTCGAGCTTCCACCCCACGATCCCGGTCAGATTCACTTTCTCCGCGCCGAGCTGGAATTTGCAGAGAGCGTGACCTCGGTCGTCGAGGCCATCTTTGGCGGCACCTATGCCGACCGGGTCAGCACCGAGCTCACTGCGGTTCCGGTGCGTCTGAGCAAGGGAGTCGACGATCTCGCACCTGAAGACCTCGCGGGATGGTTCCTCAGCGGCGACAAGCCTCTTCGGGTGGCCGCTGTCGAAACCGGCGTTGCCGACATCGTCATGGTCAGGGATCCCTCGACGCAAACCACGATCGATGAACAGCAACGACCCGGTGGCTACACTCCGACGTTTGCCCGCAGCGGGGCCGCTGCCACGGGCGCCACCAAGCACGCACAGGACTGGCGTCTGCAGTTCCTTTGGCCCGTCCCCCGTCGCCACGCCGGGGTTCAGGGGCTCTACGATCTTTTCCCACCGTCGACGGTTTTGAACTCCCAGGACGGAGACCTGCTACAGCTCATGACCAACGCGCGTCTGGCGCCCGATCCCAGGGACAAGCAGCGGCTTGCCGATGCGGTTGCGGTGGCCGGGATTACTGCGGCCGCTGGCAGAAGCAGACGGGCAGTCGTTCTGTATTTGGGAGATCCGACCCAGGACGACAGTAATCTCACCGCCGCCCAGGTTCGACGCTATCTGGAGCGGCTGCAGGTACCACTCGATGTTTGGACAACGACTCGGCGGAAGGACCTCGAAAGTACCTGGGGCGAGGCCAGCAAGGTAGTGACCTACGCCCAGGTAGAGGGGGCCTGGCGACGTCTCAGAAAAGATCTCGCACGCCAGCGGGTCGTCTGGGTCTCCGGCATCCACCTGCCGCAGGAGATCAGGCTCGCGCCACAGGCCGAGGGGATCAGCATCGCCAGATAGCCGTCGATAACCTCACCGGTCCTTTTCGGCCCAGACGCGGACTCCTTCGAGCGCGACCCGGATCGCGCGCTCCTCGGCCAGTTGGGCCGTTTTCGCATCGAACTCCATGTGGGAGTCGTCCCGCGCGAAGACCGCCAGCACCGCGCCGGCCTGACACTGGGCGGCGCCTGCGCTTCCGGCCACCGACACGACCTCTTGCTCCACCGTCGAGGCGAGCACAAAGAGGGCCGACGCCTCCATCTCGCTGGCAACAACACCACATCTACGGAGCCAGGCGACGTACTCGAGGTTGCGCTCTCCCGCCGGACCGTGGCCAAACTCCCGGCCATAGAGCGACGCCTTGCTGTGGCACAAACCGCAGAAGGTCTCGTCTGCCAGACCCGCCCGCCGTGCCCCCTCGGTGAGCGCGGCCACCGCCTCGGGGTGGGCGACCGCAGGGAATCCCTCGGGGGCATAGCTGTAGGTGGTGGCCTCGTCGCGAACGGCCCCAGTGGCGATGACCACCTGGCCGGGGCGGATCGAGGGGGTACCGGTGCCGCACGACCCGACTCGCAACAGCCGCCGAGCACCACAGGCGAGAAGCTCACGCACCACCACCTCGGTCGAGGCGCTGCCGATGCCGGTGGGGATGGCCAGCACCTCCACCGGTCCTTTCTCCTCCGACGCGGCCAGCTTCCCGAGGTAGGCGTGGAAGCCCCGCGGGTTCTCCCGCACCTCCACCTCCTCGAAGCTCCGTGCAATCCGCTCGGCCCGTGAAGGGTCGCCCGGCAGCAGAACGTAGCGTCCGATCCCCTCGTTCCCCTCCACGTGGTCGGGGGTCAGCTGAATATGATGCTGCATCTCCATGATCACGAATCATAAGTCGAAATGGCGGATGGAGGCCTGTGCTAGCCTGACTCCTTGTTGATCTGCCGTCTATTCGAGGAGGCACAAAGATGGACACATCCAACGAGCTGATCCGTCCGTTTATACAGATTCTCCACATGAACACCGGGCTCTTTCTCAAAGCCCTCGACGGGATCGGCGACGACGAGGCGGCCAAGCGGGTCGAAGGCACCTCCAACAACGTGCGGTTCATCGCCTTTCACCTGCTCGAGGCCCGCTACTACCTGGCCAGATACCTGGGGATCGAGGCGGAGAGTCCCTTTCACGACATCGCCGAGCGGATAAAGAACCTGGACGAAGCCGGCGACGAGCTGCCGACGCTCGAGGGCCTTCGACTCGCCTGGGAAGAGGTCAGCCACCTGTTGGAGAGCCGCTTTCAGGGAATCAGCGAAGAGGAGCTGCGGCAGAGCTCCCCCGACGCCTGGAGCGACATCATCCAGAACGCGAGTGTTCTCGGCGGAATCGCCTTCCTGCTCCAGCACGAGTCGCACCATATCGGGCAGTTGGCCTTTCTCAGACGAATCCTCGGTCTCGAGCCGCTAAAGTTCTCCTAGTTTCCGACTACATCTAAACGAAACAGGTCTCTCCTGCATCCGTAACTTAGTGTAGAGAGAACTGTTTCTGGAGGACACCGATGAGCAGGAGTGTGTGCTGTTTGCTGACTGTATTCCTTTTTGTAGCCGTCACCTCGATAGCGTTTGCCGACGATTGTCCCTTCGAGGCGCCGCGTCAAGCGGTGCTTGATGCCGGGGGCGCCGACCAGCTGCGGATCGAGGCCGGAGCCGGAAGTCTGAGGGTAGAGGGCCAGAGCGGGCTGGCGGAGGTTCGGGTCGACGGCACGGCCTGCGCTTCGAGCAAAGACCGGCTAGAGGAGATCAAGCTCAGGACCGACCGCAAAGGCGACACCCTGGTAGTGGTGGCCGACATTCCCGATAGTTCGGGCTGGCGGGACTCACACGCCAATCTCGACCTGGTCATCGCGGTTCCAAGCTCGCTGGCGCTCAACGTGGAGGACGGCAGCGGCTCAGCGGTCTTCTCGAATGTCGGCGCGCTCGAGCTGAAGGATGGATCGGGTGAGATCGACATCCGCGATGCCGGTGGCAGCGTCGAGATCACGGACGGCTCGGGCGAGGTGGACATCGTCGGTGTCGAGGGCGACGTCTGGATCACCGATGGGTCCGGAGAGCTCGACATTCGCAACGTCACGGGTGAGCTCGAGATCGATCAGGACGGGTCCGGGGAGATCACCATCGAGGACGTCGGTGGCAACGTCCAGATCGGTGAGGACGGCTCGGGCGGCATCAACATCACCCAGGTCGGCGGC
>CALILB010000417.1 GCA_938016625.1 uncultured bacterium
CACAGCGGTCCGGTTGACCCTGCTTCTCATCATCCTTGCGGCACCGGTCATGGCGGCCGTCTCGGTCGACTATGCCAAGAGCGTCGACTTCAGCCGGTACAAAACCTACCGCTGGAGCGAGCCGACCCAGACTCTCAATCCCGAGCTCGAGAGAAAGATCCACGAGGCGATCGACAAAGAGCTCATGGCCAAGGGGCTGGCAAAGCTCAGTGGAGAGGCGGATCTGACAGTCGCGATTCGACTTTTGGTCCAAAAAGACCAGCGTGAGGATATAGATATCTTTGGCTTGCCCGCTCGTTGGGGCACAGAGGCCGAGCGCGCCGGACAGTCGGGTGAAGTGCTCCTCGATGTCGAAGTGGGTCGCCTGACGGTCGACCTACTCGATGGCGCCAGCGGGCTCGACGTCTGGCGCGGCACCGCCACCCGGATCACAGCCGGCAAACCCGAAGGCTCGGCCAAGCTGATCAACAGGGCGGTGAGCAAGATGTTCAAAGATTTCCCGCCCAAATAGCCTGCTCGAGAAAAGAGCCCTCCAGGACCGCTTCGTGGTCCCAGAGGGCTCCTTGGGTTTGATCAATGCCGCAGGTCGCGGCCGGCCGGATTGCTACTGACCGCCGCCCAGATCCTTGCGCCAGCGCTCGAGCTGTGCTCGCGCCAGATCGCGGCCACCGACGCCAAAGGCGATCGCCGCGGCCACCGCTGCCGCACCGAGTATCAGCCCAAAGGCGATGGTGATTATGTCCTCGGCGACGTTCATCTGCCTCAAAGCCATGGCGCCTGCCAGCACGACAATCGCCACCCGTGCAGCCGTCGCCAGGGCACCGGCCTGCGGGCTGGCTCCAGCCTGGATGGTGGTCGCCGCGACGTTTGCCAGGTAGAGACCGAGACCAAATATCGCCAGTCCCAGAATCACATTGCCGAGAAAGACCGTAAACGCCGAAACCAGTCCGGCAAGCTGGTCAAAGCCGAGCAGTCCAAGCGCCTCGATGGTGGCAAAGAGCATGACAACGACCACCACCAGATGTCCGACGATGGCCGAGGGCGTCGTATCACTCGACTCCGAGGCCCGCGCCAAGCCGATCCGTCGGAGCATCCTGTCGAAGCCAAAAGCCTCCAGCAGGTTGCTCACCAGGCCGGCCGCTACCCGTCCGACCACATAGGCGACGACCAGCACCAGGCTCGCTCCAAACAGCGCCGGGAGCGCCGCCAGGATCTGCTCCAGCATGGCGCTCGCGGGGGCGGTGATGGCCTCCAGTTGCAGAGCACTCAGCGCCGAGATGAGAACCGGGATCAAGATCAGGGTGTAGACCACCAGACCCACCAGCTTGGACAGACTCTGCTGTCCCAGAACCCGCTCCAGACCAACCCGCTCGGCGAGCCGATCGAGACCTATCGCCGCCAGCAGGTTGGAGACGATGCGCTGGACGATCCTGGCGACAAACCAACCCAGCAGAAAGATGATGACTGCGGCAAACAGATTGGGCAGAAATGCCAGCACCTTGCCCACCATGGTGCGAACCGGACCGAGCAGCCCATCGAGAGCCAGGGCATCGAGAACCGCCGGCAGGAACAGCAGGAATACGAGCCAGTAGGCGGTGTCGGCCAGCATCTTGGTGAGAGAGACGCCCTCGGCTGTCTGCCCTTCCTCTTCCTTTTTCAGACCGTCGCCCACGCGTTCGTCCACCTTGGCCGCATCGAGCGCTGTCCGTACCAACCAACGGATCCCAGAGGCCACCACCCAGGCGACCAATAGCAGCAGACCGGCACTCAAAATCCGCGGGGCGTACTGGAAGATCTCGTCCAGGAAACTCTGGAGAGGCCCGGTAACCGCCGTCAATTTGAGGGCCGAGAAGAAGGCAATGAGCACAAAGACCATCACCAGCCAGAAGACGACCCTGCTGATGGCCGGTTCGACGTCCGGCACCTCCGCGCCCTCGGCCCGGACCCAACCGGCAATCTTGTTGTCGAGGGTGGTCCGCCGCAGCGCGGCCCGGACCAGCTTCGAGATCACCAGCGCCAAGAGCCACCCAAAGATGAGGATGGCGAGCGCCGCTACCAGGTGTGGCAGGTAGCTGCTCACCCCCGTCACCATGGTGCTGAAACTCTCCTGAAGACTCGCTCCCAGGTTCTCCATGCTCAGCTCTCCTTCCTTCTGAAGTTGATCGAGGTCCTACAGGCAACTCCGCCGGCGATTGGACAAACCCCACCTACTCGTCCAGACGGGACTGCCCCTTCCTGTCAGCTGCCCATCCTTTCTACCAGAATCGGGAAAAAACCGGAAGCCCAGGGGCCGGGGCCCCGGTACTCATTTTGGAGGATAGTGTTTGAGGATCCTGGAGATGGCGTTTAAACCCTTTTTGCGCAGTTTCTTGCGGGTCTCGGCCACCTCGGTGCTCCAACCGCTCCAGACCTGGACATCGCTTTCGGCGTCGTAGATCTCGAAGACGAGTGTTCCCTCCTCGTAGGCAACCATCCCATGGGCGCGGGGATCGCCGATCCAGGCCACTCCCTTGGTGATCTCCTTGTGGACACCGTCGATGTTCACCGTTTCGGAGACCATTGCCGTGTAGGTGATCCAGAGGTCGGGCTGGCCGCTGTCGGTGACTTTGAGACCGCTCTTTGCCAGCGCCGCCTGGGCCCGAGTCTTGACCTCAAGGTCGAGCAGCGAGCCCTCGGCCAGTGGATGATCGGGATGAAGATCGGGCCAGGTTCTCCAGGCGTAAGTCTCATAGGCGGAGAATTGAGTGCCGTCCTTGTGTGAGGTTTTGACCTCTCCCGCGATCACTACCGGGGCGATCATTAGCAAGAGCAAGATACCGGCGCAGAAGTTTCTGGTCACAGTCCTCTTCTCCTCTTTGACTCGTGCTGCCCGGATCTCAAACGTTAGCACAGGCCCCGGGCGGGCCAAGGACGGTCGCAACGCAACCCCGGAGACCACCACCACGGGCTGCTACAATCGGAGCACTGGATGAAAGACGGCGCCTGCGACCGGATCCTCGTTCAATTGCCATCCATTCCTACCTGGCGAGCGACAGCACGAGATGAGTGAGAAATGCTTTGTGGTGATGGGTGCGGGCGAGGTCGGTTTCCACCTGGCCAAGTCGCTCTCCCGGCAGGGTCATGATGTGGCGGTGATCGAGCTCGACCCGGTCAAGAAGGAGCGTATCGAGGACGAGCTCGATGTCCTCGTTGTCGGCGGCAACGGGGCGCATCCGCAGGTGCTCGAGGCGGCGGGCGTCTCCAACTGTGAGCTCTTTATGGCAGTCTCGTCGTCCGACGAGGCCAATCTGGCGGCGGCCAACATCGCCAAGTTCCTCGGTGCCGATCGCACGGTCGTGCGGGTGGGTATCGCCGAGGAGGTCATCACCGACCGTCGTCTGCTGGAGGATGTCTTTCTGGTCGATCTGCTGCTGTCGACCCAGCTGCTGACCACGATTCGAGTCCTCAACGAGATCCGGGGCCACAACACGGTGGCCGTCGAATACCTGGCCTGGGGCAAGATCCAGCTGTCGAAGATCCATCTCGACGAGGACTCGCCCCTGGTACACAAGCCGCTCAAGGAGGTCTCGCTCCCCAAGGACTGCCTCGTCGTGGCCTTCTTCAGCGGCGACGAGTTGATCGTTCCGGCCGGCGACGACCAAGCCTCCCCCGGGGATGATGCCCTGCTTCTCGGCACCACCGAAGTGATCGGCGAGGCCGAGCTAATGGTCAGCTCCGGCCAAAAGGAGAACCCCGGCACCGTGGTGATCGGGGGAGGTGGTGCCACCGGGCGCTCAGTGGCCCGAGCCCTCGTCCCCTTCGATATCCGGGTCAAGATCATCGAGAAAGAACGTGCCCGAGCCCAAGAGCTGGCGGCCACCTTCCCCGGATTCGAGATCATCCACGGCGACATGACCGATCTCTCCCTGCTGCAGGCGGAGAGGGTTGCCCAGGCCGAGACATTCGTCGCGCTGTCGGGAAACGACGAGCGCAACCTGATGGCGAGCCTGATGGCCCAGGAGCTCGGGGTCGACCAGGTACTGGCTCTGGTGCACCGCACCGAAACGACCAAACTCTGGAAGCGCCTCGGACTCCAACAGGTGTTCAGTCCGCGGCAGTTGGCCTACGAGAGAATCCAGGAGTACATCAACAGTGGCTACAGCTCCAACATAGTTTCGCTGCAAAAAGGTGCCGCCCAGGTCGTCGAGCGGCGTCTTGCCGAGGCCAGCCCCGCCGCCGGTGTCACTCTGGCCGAGATGAAGCCTCCCCGGGGTCTGATCGTTGGTGCGGTCAAACGTGGTGATCGCGTCTTTGTTCCTCACGGCAACGACCGTCTCGAAGTCGGCGACCAGGTCTATCTGTTCGTCCACGAGGACGAGCTGGACACGGTACGACTTCTCTTCCCCGGTCGTGACACCCGAGAACAGACACCGGTGACGACCCTGCGGTGAACCCCCGCCCCCCTCTTCGTTTCCTCGGCTACCTGACGCTGCTTCTGGCAGCCACCGAACTGGCACCGGCACTGTGCGCCGCCGCCTACAGTGAATGGCCCGCGGTGATTGCCTTTCTGATCTCCGCCCTGGTAACCGCCCTGGTGGGGGCGATGATGGTAGGCCTGGGCAGCTCCAAGGGTCAGGTCTTCCGACGTGAGGGAATCCTGATCGTCGTCGGCGGGTGGGTGCTGGCCTCCGTCTTTGGCGCCCTGCCCTATCTGCTGACCAACACCTTTGGTCACCCCATGGACGCGCTCTTCGAGTCGGCCTCGGGCTTTACCACCACCGGTGCCTCGATCATGACCGATATCGAGGCCGCCGGGCGCGGCATCCTCTTCTGGCGCAGCTTCACTCAGTGGCTTGGTGGAATGGGAATCATCGTGCTCTTCGTGGCACTGCTCCCAGAGCTCGGCCCCGGCGCCCGTTTTCTCTACAAGCTGGAGGTTCCCGGCCCCACCGCCGAGGCCTTCCAGCCGCGAATCCACAGCACCGCGGCCGTGCTCTGGAAGATGTACCTCGCGCTGACGGTGATCGAAAGCGGTCTGCTGATGCTCGCCGGTCTCGATCTCTACGATGCTTTGACCCATACCTTTTCCACCATGTCCACGGGTGGCTTCTCTCCGCGCAATGCCTCTGTCGGCGCCTTCGACTCACCGCTCGTCCAGATCATCATCATCGTCTTCATGATTCTGGCGGGTACGAATTTCTCGCTCTTCTTTGGTCTCAGGCAGAAACGGGGTTGGAACCTTTACCGCGATCCCGAGTTCCGTCTCTACCTCCACATACTGGCCGGAGCTTCGCTGTTGGTGGCGTGGGACCTGCTGCGCACGGGCGCCTACAACAAATCCTTCCAAGCGGTGCTGGATTCTGTTTTTCAGACGGTCTCCATCACCACCACCACCGGTTTCGCCACCGCGGACTTCGACACCTGGCCGGTCCTGGGCCGCATGCTGCTGGTGGGTCTGATGTTTGTCGGCGGCTGTGCCGGTTCGACCGCCGGCTCGATGAAGGTGATGCGGATGGTCATCGGCCTGCGCTCGGCCGTACGCGAGATGCGGCTGATCTTCAGCCCCAACACCGTGATCTCGGTCTTTGTCGGCGGCAAGTCGGTGCCCGACTCGGTGGTCCGCAGTGTCGCCGGCTTCTTCATCCTCTACCTCAGCATCTGGGGAGTCGGCACGCTACTGCTTGCCGTCTCGGGACCCGATCTGGTGACTTGTGCCACCGCTTCGGCGGCCACCATCGGCAACATCGGACCCGGCCTGGGGGCGGTGGGGCCGACCCAGAACTACGCCTTCTTCGACTTTTGGGACAAGGGTCTGATGATCCTGCTGATGTGGCTGGGGCGGCTGGAGATCTACTCGATCGCGGCGATCTTTACGCGGGCCTTTTGGCGGACGTAGGGGAGGGCCTTGCGCCCTCCCTCGGGCGGGGACAAGCCCCGCCCCTACGCGAAGAGGGTTGGCGGCTCGATCTTTGGAGCGGGCTTTTCGGATTCCACCACTTTGTCATCGGCGGTGCGGTAGCGGCCCTGACCGAGATTCAGAAAGCTGCGATTGCGGCCGCGGCGTTTGGCCATGTAGAGAGCCTCGTCGGCGATCAGCAGCAACTCGTGAGCCTCCTTGACCTGGATCTCGGGATAGGCGGCAATCCCGGCGCTCAACCGCAGGCGGATGCGCTGGTCGTCGACCGTAAAGACCGAGCGGTCGACTTCGATCCGCAGACGTTCCGCCACCCGCTGCGCCGTCTCGCCATCGGTCTTCTCCAACACCACCGAGAACTCCTCACCCCCGAACCTGCAGCATAGGTCGGTATCCCGCCGGTGGGTCTCCAGGACCTCCGCCACCTTGATCAGCGCCTGGTCACCCACGTCGTGCCCATGGCGGTCGTTTACTTTCTTGAAGTGATCGAGATCGCACATGATGACCGCCATCGAGCCGCCCTCCTGCCGGGTCTCTTCAAAGACCCTTTCGAGCCGGGCCTGGAGAACGCTGCGGTCGGGGAGCCCGGTAAGGGCATCGTACTTGGCCCGGCGCTCGAGCAGAGACCTGTGAACCGTCGCCGCCACCTGGGGGAGAAGCGAATCGAGGAGCTCGAGCGATGTCGGCTCGAGCTGCCGCGGATCGCACCAGAATTGAAGTCGAGCCACCACTTCCTCATCAACTGCGAGCTCGCGGCTGATGATCTTCCAGATCGTCCGCCGGTGGATACCCGGCAGGGGTGGTGGCGAGTCGGGCGGCGTCGCCAGCCCCTCTTCGATCTTCCCTTCGGGGCCCGCCCACCAGCTCTTGGCTCTGTCGTGACTCTTTGGAATCTCGAATTGATACCAGGAGACGTCGAGAACGTTGCCGCATTCGTCCAGGACGTGCTCGGCGATCTCACCGATGTCCGGGTTGCGGTGAATGATGCGATGACCCGCCCGGGTGACCTCCCACAGCTCACCCACACGCTCGACAGCCTGGCGTCGCAGGTGGACGTTTCTGGCCGCCTCGGCCGCAAGCAGAGCCACGGCGGCAAGAACAGCCAGTCCAAAACCCCAGCCGAGGGTCAGAACGATACGGAGGATGATCAGCCCGAGAAACCAGCCCAGCAGATCCAATGTCAAGGGTGCCGACAGACGGCGGACGAGCGGCAGGCCAAGCCTCTCCCCCGCTCTCAGGTCGAGAGTCCGGAGTGCAAATAGAACGATCAGGTAGCCGGCGATGGCCAACACCTGCCAGACACCGAGGGTCGACACCCCGGTTGGTCCCGGCCCGGCGCCCAGCCGCCACACGACACCGGCGACCAGGACCGCGATCACGATCCTCCCCGCATCTGCCACGGTGGGTAGCAGAGCGTAGACACCCTGGCGTCTCAGCGGGTCCTTGAGCAGCAAGCGGCGGCCCACCTGCCGCAAAACGGCCGCCCCTCCCGCCACCAGCCCGGCAAGAGACGGTCCAAAAAAGACGATGGCAAGTGGTAGTGCCGCGGTACCTAGGCTGAGAGTCCAGCGCCCCAATGGGGTGTAGAAAGCCGCCAGGGCGGCCAACAACCAGAGGAGCGGTAGCGGCCAGACCGGCGATGGGGAGGGCAGCGGCAGCCAGACTTCCCATAGAGGCACCGAGGCCAGGATCGCCAGAGCGACAATCGCGGGGGCAACCGTCCGCAGAGCTTCGCGGGCTGAGTAGTGCCTCTCCATAGAGAACCGACAGGCCCGATCGTACGTCGACGGTCGGCCACAACGCAAACGAATCTGCCACAATGACCCGCCTATGGCGCGCCCGGACAAGCAACCACTGCCCGAGTTGATGGACCAAGCGACGCTGCCGCTTGCCGATACCCATCGAGCGCTGGCGGATCTCGACCGCAT
>CALILB010000418.1 GCA_938016625.1 uncultured bacterium
AGGAGAGGCTGGCGGACCTCTACCGTCTCGGGCGGCAGGGATATTTGAGACTCTTTCTCTCGATCCGCTCGCAGGAGGATCTGTTGCCGGGCATCAGACAGGTGAGGTTCCTCGCCATTCGGGACCGGAATCTCCTCGACGACTATGTCGACACACGGGCCAGGTTGGAGTTCGAGCGCCGCGAGCTCGAGGAGCGTCAACAGGAGATCGAAGAGTGGCTGCTGGCGGAAGGCCAGCGCCTCGATCAGCTGAACCGACTGCGGCGGCGGCAGGCGGCGCTGTTAGTCCAGCTGGAAAAGGAGCAGGAGAACCTGGCGAGCCAGACCGCGCGGTTGGAGGACAAGGAGCGCAAGCTGGCGAGCCTGCTGGACTTTCTCTATGGCCGGAGCACCGAGCCGCTCAGCGGAACTCCCATCCAGAATTTTCTGGGGGTGCTCGACTGGCCGGTGGAAGGCACGGTGGTGACTGGCTTCGGGCCGCGCCTCGATCCCCGTTACAAGACCCAGACCCCCCACAACGGTCTCGAGCTGTCGACCGGTGCGGGCTCCCCTGTGCGGGCGATCTATCCGGGTGAGGTGCTCTTCGCCGCACCCTTCCAGGGCTATGGCTGGACCGCGGTGATGCATCATTCCGGGCGGGTCTTTACCCTCTATGCCGGTCTCCAGGATCTCGAGGTGGCGCGAGGCGATGTGCTATCTTTGGGCCACGTGATCGGCCGCAGTGCCGACTCGCTCTATTTTGAGATCCGCGTCGAAAATCGACCCGTAGACCCGGCAGAGTGGCTGCGGTAGCGGATTCCGAGGACAGAGCTCATGGATAGATCTCGCGTTGTCTTTTTGTTGATTTCCGTCTGCTGCATGCTGTTGGTGGTGTTTAGCAGTCTGTCCCGGGCCTCGAGTGGGCAGTCGGACGACAACTCTCTCTCCAAACAGCTATCGGTCTTCTCCGAGGTGCTCCACCTCATCCGCCGGGCCTACGTGGAAGAGACGGCGGTCGATCAGCTCCTCAGCGGGGCCCTGGACGGCACCACCGATGCCCTCGACCCGCTGTCGACTTTCATCCCTGCCGATCAGGTGGCCTCCTTCGAGCAGGTGAGGCACGTGGGTCCGTTTCGTAGCGGCTTGTCGGTGGTCAAGGAGCGGGGCATCGCCTATGTGGTGGCGGTCGAGCGGGGGAGTGCCGGTGACGAGGCGGGAGTGGCCAGAGGCGACATTCTCTCCACGCTGGCAGGACGTTCGACCCGCAGCATGCCCTTGTGGCAGATCCAGAAGATCCTCGCCGGCGAGCCCGGCACCGAGATCGATGTGGAGATTCTCCGGCGTGGCCAGACCGAGGAGACCGTGCTCACCTTGAGAGATGTCGAGGAGAGGCCGGCGAGTGTCGAGGATCGGGACGGCATCGCCGTTCTGCGCATCCCGCGCTTCGTGGATTCGACGGCCGGAGCTGTGCGGACCACCTTGCGGGAGCTCGACCAGAACGATCGGCGCGAGTTGATCGTCGACCTGCGGGGAGTGGCCGGAGGTGACAGCGCCGCTGCCTACGCTGTGGCCGGGCTCTTTGTCACCGGCCATCTGGGAGAACTGTCGGTCAAAGAAGACGAAAAGGTGAGCTTCGAAGCGATGGAGGAGCCGATCTGGAGCGGGACCTCGGTGGTGCTGATCGACGGCGGCTCCCTCGGTCCGGCGGAGATCCTCGCGACCGTGCTCCAGCAGGGTGCCGAGAGTCGTCTGGTAGGTGAGCGCAGCTTTGGCCTCGCGGGCCGCCAGTCGATGCATCCTCTCTCGGATGGCTCCCGCCTGCTGCTTACCGACGCCTTCTACACCGGGCCCGATGACGAGCCCATCGACGAGAGCCTGGCGCCCGATCTCTCGGTGAGTGATGCGTCCCGACGATTTGCCGACCGCGACCTGCCGCTCGACGACCTGATCCTCGAGCGCGGGCTGGAGCTTCTTCTGGAAGAACGGGAAGAGGCGGACCGGGACGTCGCCTGAGCCAAACAGTCTGACCCCGAAATAGACTGCTGTCCGATGCGTTGTATGCATGCTTGTCCGGCCGTGCCACAGCTGAAGGCTGACCCATGAGCGCTCGTGGAGGAATCAGCTGGCCCTGGGTCGTGGCGGTGGCCGCCCTCTTCTTTATCTCGGGTGCCTATCTTGGACGGGTCTCCGAAAGGCTGGATCGGGCAGAGCCGGCGTCGCAGGCGCAAGAACCCAAGCAGCCGAATGCCCCTGTTCCAATACCTGGTCCGGCCACTGCCGAACGGGCCGAGGCCCTCACCGGTGAGGAGCCGCAGCCGGTCGTCGAGCCGGGGTCCGAGCTCGACTATCCACCGGCGGGAGGTGCTCGGATCTCGCTCTTGATCGATGATCTGGGCCGCAGCGTGAAAGACGTCGAAGTTCTCCAGCAGCTGGGGGTCCCCATCAGCTACGCCGTGTTGCCATTCGAGTCGAGAACACCCGAGGTCGTCGAAGCCCTGCGAGCGCACGAGGCGGAGATTCTGTGCCATCTGCCGATGGTGGCGCGCAACGGAGCCAATCCCGGGCCGGGTGCCTTGAGCCGCGAGATGGGCGCGGATGAGTTGACCATCGGCACCCAGGTGGCGCTGGAGAAGATCCCGGGTGCGGTGGGAGTGAACAACCACATGGGATCCGAAGTGTCCTCCGACCCCGAGTCGATGCGGGCGATCCTCGAGGTGGTGGCGGAGAGTGGTCTTTTCTATGTCGATTCCCGGACCAGTGCGGACAGCGTGGGCTACCAGTTGGCGCTCGAAGTCGGGGTGCCGGCCGCCGAGCGACAGGTGTTTCTGGACTCGGTTCACGAGACGGAGACGGTCAAGGAGCAATTCCGGCGGCTGCTCGAAGTGGGCCGCGAGCGGGGCACGGCCATAGCCATCGGACACCCCTCCAGCGTCACCCTCGGGGTGCTCGAGGAGGAGATCCCACGCGCGCTCGCCGCCGGCTACGAGTTCGTGCCGGTGAGTTATCTTCTAGACCGCACCACCATCCACCCACAATAGCCATGTACATCCTAGGGATCTCCGCCTTCTACCACGATTCGGCGGCCTGTCTGCTGTCCGATGGGCAAATCGTGGCGGCGGCGCAGGAGGAGCGATTCAGCCGCAAGAAGCACGATCACCGCTTCCCCCGCCAGGCCGTCGACTACTGCATGCGCGAGGCGGGGATAGCCGCCGCCGACCTGGAGCACGTGGCGTTCTACGACAAACCCTGGCTCAAGTTCGAGAGGCTGCTCGAAACCTATCTTTCGTTCGCTCCGGCGGGGCTTCCATCCTTCCTCAAGGCGATGCCCCTGTGGCTAAAGCAGAAGCTCTGGATGGGTGAGTTGATCGCCGAGGAGGTCGGGTACGAAGGCGACCTGATCTATCCCGAGCACCATCAATCTCATGCGGCCTCGGCGTTCTTCCCCTCACCGTTCGAGCGCGCGGCGATCCTGACGGTGGACGGGGTAGGGGAGTGGGCAACCGCATCCTGGGGCACCGGTCGTGACA
>CALILB010000419.1 GCA_938016625.1 uncultured bacterium
GTACTGTGCGACGTAGACCTCCCCGGTCTCGTCCTCACCAAACGAGCTGACGGCAAAGCCGGTCTCGAGCAGCACCTGGGACTCCCAGACTGCGTCACAGCGAGGGACGGTCCCGCGGAGCAGACCGGTACAGAAGTCGCCGTAGAGGTAGACCCCGGAAAGTCGAGGCTCCAAGGTCCCGCGGTAGCGATAGCCGCCGGAGACCGAGCCGGAGCCGGGCGGGCAGCCGCCGGGTAGCTGGTTGTACTCCAGCACCGGTAGAGTCAGGCTGCCGTCGTTGCAGTCGCTCGACGGGTTGAAACAGGAGCTGCCCTCCATCAGCCGCCAGCCGTAGTTTTCGCCACCGGTGCTGTCGGCCGCTTGATAGTCGATCTCCTCGATGGAGTTCTGACCCACATCGCCAAGCCATAGATCTCCGGTCAGGCGATCGAAGCTGAAGCGCCAGGGGTTGCGCAGACCATAGGCCCAGATCTCGTCACAGTCACCGGCACCACCGACAAAAGGATTGGACGCCGGAATGCCGTAGTCCGGATCGGACCCACAGAGATCGTTTGGCTCCGCCGGGGGACTTCCCTCCGGATCGATCCGCAGGAGATTCCCCAGCAGGTCGCCCTTGTTCTGGGCGTGGTTCTGTGGGTCACCACCCGAGCCTCCATCACCGAGACCCAGGTACAGATAACCGTCGGCACCAAAGGCGATATGACCGCCGTTGTGGTTGGAGTAGGGCTGGGCGACCACGAGCATCATCTCGGCCGAGCCCGCGTCGGCCAGATCGGCGTTGCCCCCGGAGACCGAGTACCGAGCCAGCACCGAGGCGCCGTCGCTGACTCTCGTGTAGCTGACGTAGAAGAGGCCGTTCGCGCCATAGTTGGGATGAAATGCCAAGCCCAACAGACCACACTCGTTGCAGGTGGAGACCAACGAGCCCACATCCAGAAACGGAGTCGGTAGCAGGATGCCGTTCTTCAGAACGCGGATCCGACCAAGTTTCTCGATGATAAAGAGTCGGCCAGAGCCGTCACCGGCATGGGTCACCAAGATCGGAAAGCCGAGGCCGGTGGCGACCGTCTCGAGCTCGAGCTGAAGCCCCTGGCCGACTAGCCCGGTGCCCCCCGCGAGCGACAGGAGAATGACAAGCCATATGGTCCACGACCGGCGCACCGGCACATTCCAACACACCTGCGTAATGATCACCTAGGGCTTGTATCTCGGCGACCGAGGTATCGATCGACGCCAACAAGGCCGACGAGCAGGATCACCATCAGGGTGAGCAGCTGGGGCTCGCTCAGGCGGGTGATCAGGTGCTGGCCGACGGCGCTCTTGTAAGTCATCTCGGGCAGCGCATGACGACGCAGAAAGGTCCTCGTGTCGCGCGACAGCCTGTAGGAGGAGCTGCCCAGCGTTTTGGGGAAGAAGTGCCCGAGAACGAGGTGCTCGCGCCAGGCGATGGTCGCCAACTCGCGGTCGACCTCTCCCTCGCCGACGCTCTGGCGAGCCTCCCAGGTGTAGCGATCGCGGCGGAACAGGTGCACGCGGGCCTCGTTGAGGAACGGCTCCCTCGAAGCCGGGTGGTCGGTCAGAAAGTCCGGGTACCGCAAGTGATCGTGATAGGCGTCGAGAATCGCGGCCACCTCTTCGGCCCGCTCACGGTCCTCTCGTGCCAGCTCTTCGAGCGTCAGACGCGAATAGAAGGATCCGATCTCGGGGTGGTCGTGGCGAAAGCCGTACTCCGCCATCACCGAGGGGTTGCCGGCGAGAAACCCCAAGGCCGGTATCCGTGCCGCGTAGCGCTCGACCCGCTCGGGGGTGTTGAGCACACACAGGGTCAGAAGTATCGTCAGCACGGCCCCCAGCCGGCAGAGCCGCCGCACACCCCGGACGCTCCATCCGGTGGCGATGTAATCGGGTCGCAGCCCCTTCCAGATGGCGATCTGCGCCAGGGCCGCCGACAGGGCATTGAGCCCGACGTCGCGAAACTCCCAGTAGCGCTGCGGGGTGACCCACTGCAGGATCTCGTCGATCGCCCCCACCAGGGTGCAAACCAGGACCGCGGCCGGGTAGATGGCACTGTCGCGCATCGTGTGGCTCAAGGCCCGAAAGACCAGCACCCCGAGCACTCCGTACTCGAGAAAGTGGAGCGACTCTTCCGGGGTCTCGAGCCGGTTGGCGGCGAGGAAATAGACCGCCAGCACGCCGACCAGCCAAAGGACCTGGGCACCGCCGAATCGCTTTGACGATCGCCACAGGTAGATCGCCAGCGCCACGGTCAGCACCACGATGGCGCCCAGCGTGAAGACGAGAAACGACTCGCGACCCCACCTCTGGGTCACAAAGCGCTGGATCGTGCGGGCGAAGGGAACGGTCGCCAGAATGAAAAGCGACCACAGGGCGACCAGAAGCCAGGACACCCATCGCGGCTCCCGGGGCGGCTCGTTCAACATGCGGTGATGGTGTCGACTCCCTCGTTCGAGGGTCCATCGTAGCATCGGCGCTGGCGAAAGAGCCGGCCATTTCGACCTTCCGATGTCGGCCTTGGCGGTCTCGGAGGGTACCGACTGCGAGACCTGCCGGTCCCCGAGATACCGCGCGGCGCCCCACGCAAAGCACTCGAGAGAAAGCACTTAGCGATCGTCGAGACCCTCCACTTCGAGCCTCGGGAAGCCGCCAGCCAGCGGTGGGCAGATTCCTTGCAAGAGTATGCTCTACTTGATCAGCCGGAAGGGCAGATGGTCCGGTACCCCCAGATCCGAATAAGCTTGCGGACCCGCAATCCCCTGGTCCTGGTTGCCGCGGTGCGCCAGGAGCTTCGCCGGGCCGGTGTGGACAGGGAGGAGATCCAGCGATTCAGCAAAGAAGCCCTCTCGGCCAAGGATCTGCAAAAGGCACGCGAAGTCTGCAACACTTGGGTTGCCACCGGGCACCGCGGCGAATGACCACAGATAAGAGAATTTCTCCCCTCGAGCTGTCGGCAGCCGAGATGAGAGAGGCCGTCGATCTGGCGATGGAGGAGATCGTCGCCCACATCGACTCACTTCCCGAGCAACCCTCCTTCGACACCGAGGGCGGTGAGGAGCTGGCCCGGTCGTTGGTCGAAGACCCCCCCGAGGAGGGGCGACCGTACCCCGAGCTGCTCGAACTGCTCTTTGGCCGGCTCGTCCACAAGACCTTCAACGCCGCCGGGCCGGGGTATCTCGCCTACATCCCCGGCGGTGGTCTCTTTCAATCGGCCATCGCCGACCTCATCGCCGACTCGGTCAACCGCTATGTCGGGGTGTGGGCGGCCGCGCCGGGTCTGGTCCAGCTCGAGACCAACGTCATCCGGTGGTTCTGCCGCATGGTGGGCTACCCCGAAGAGGCGCTGGGCATTCTCACCTCGGGGGGGTCGCTCGCCAACTTCACGGCGGTGGTCACGGCCCGCAGACAGCTGCTGCCCGACGACTTCTTGCGGGGGACTCTCTACGCCTCGGATCAGATCCACCATTCGGTGGCCAAGGCCGCCATGCTGGCCGGCTTCCCGGCCGAGAATCTCCGCCTCGTGGCCAGTGACGACCGCAGGCGAATTCGCATGGACCTGCTGGCAGAGCGGATCACCGAAGACCGCGCCTCCGGTCACACGCCCTTTCTCATCGTCGGCAGTGCCGGCACGGTCAACACCGGCACCGTGGACGATCTGCCCGCCCTCGACGAGTTGGCTCGCCGCGAAGGGCTTTGGCTCCACCTCGACGGGGCCTACGGTGGATTCTTCGCCCTCACCAAGCGTGGCCGTCGGACGCTCGCCGGACTCGAACGTGCCGACTCCATCACGCTGGATCCCCACAAGGGGCTTTTTCTCCCCTATGGCACCGGGTGCCTGCTGGTGCGTGACCGGGCCGCCCTCGAGCGGGCTCACCACATCGAGGCCGACTACATGCCCCGGATGCAGGAGGACGCCGACCTGGTGGACTTCTGCGAGCTGTCACCCGAGCTGTCGCGCGACTTTCGCGGTCTCAGGGTCTGGCTCCCCTTGAAGATGCACGGTCTTGGCGCCTTTCGCGCCGCCCTCGACGAGAAGCTGGACCTCGCCCGTTGGGCCGCAGCGGAGCTTGGCAAGATCGACCAGATCGAGATCGTCGCCGAGCCTGAGCTCTCGATCGTGGCCTTCCGTTGGAGCCCACCGGATCTTCCCGACGAGGAGGTGGATCGGCTGAATCGTGAGCTGCTGGAGCGGACAAACGCCCGGCGGCGCGTCTACCTGACGGCGACCCGGCTCGACGGCCGATTTGTCATCCGTATCTGTGTGTTGAGCTTTCGCACCCACCGCGACCGGATGGAGGCGGCGCTCACAGACATCCGCGCCGCCCTTGCCGAGCTACGGGGGTAAACCTCTAAACCAATTCGGGATCGGTCACGATCTCCACCAGCGATGGCCCGTCGTAAGCCAGGGCCTGCTCCAACGCCCCGTCCAACTCCTCCTTGGCGGTGACCTTGAGACCAAGCGCGCCACAGAGGCGGGCATACTGCGCGAAGTCCGGATTGTGGAGCGAGGTCTGCCACACATCCCAGTTGCCGGCGCGTTGCTCCTTCGAAATCTTGCCCAGCTCGTTGTTGTTGAGCAGCACGTGGGTGATCTTCATGCCGTACTTGACGGCGGTGGTCAGCTCGCCCATGTACTGGCCAAAACCACCGTCGCCGGTGATGGCGACGACCGGCCGGCTCCGAAACCGCAGATCCTCCTCCTGGGTGGCGGCCCAGGCACCCATCGCCGCCGGATAGCCAAATCCGATCGAGCCCAGGTAGCCCGACATCAACACGTCCTGCTTGCCACTCGCTTCGAAATAACGCCCGAAGCTGTAGGTGTTGTTTCCGACATCGACGGCGATCACGGCGTCCTCTTCGACCTGGCGTGTCATGGCCGCGAAAATCGATGCCGAGTTGACTCCCTGGCCGTGGTCGTCGGCCTCGCGACGGTCCTTTTCGGTGCGCCAGATCTTCCAACGTTCGGCGACCTGCCGCTCCGTCCCGGCG
>CALILB010000420.1 GCA_938016625.1 uncultured bacterium
GAGAAGCCGCTCGATATCCTCCAAGCCCACACCCCCGACGAAGTGATGCCGCTCCTCGAGGCGGTCGAACGGGCCAACGGAGAGGGTCTGTGGGCCGCCGGCTATGTCAGCTACGAGGCCGCACCGGCCTTTGACAGCGCCCTTGTCACCAGCTCGCCCGGCGAGCTGCCCCTGGCCTGGTTCGCGCTCTTCCACGACTGGCACCGCTTCGACCCGGTGTCGCATCCGGCCGCGGCTTACTCGCTCTCCGACTGGCGACCCTCGACCTCGGCCGGCGACTACGAGCAGGCCGTCGAGTCGATCCATCGCTGGATCGCCGCCGGCGACACTTACCAGGTCAACTACACCATCCGGCTGCAGGCCGACTTTGCCGGTGACGCCTGGGGCCTTTTTGCCTCTCTTGCCCGAGCCCAGCGGGCCCCACGATCGGCCTTTGTCGACACCGGCGAGCGATGGGCGATCTGTTCGAGCTCGCCCGAGCTCTTCTTCCAGCTCGAGGGCCCACGGATCGTCTGCCGGCCGATGAAGGGCACCGCACCCCGTGGCCGCTATCCGGAAGAAGACCGCCGGCAGGGAGAGTGGCTGAGCAAGTCGATCAAGAACCGCGCCGAGAACCTGATGATCGTCGACATGGTGCGCAACGACCTCGGTCGCATCGCACAACCCGGGTCGGTGGATGTCACCAGCCTCTTCGAGCTCGAGAGATACCCCTCGATCCATCAGCTCACCTCGACGGTCGAGGCCAGCACCGAGGCCACGCTCCCCGAGCTCATGACCGCGCTCTTTCCCTGCGCCTCGATCACCGGCGCCCCAAAGGTGCGCACCATGGAGCTCATCCACCAACTCGAGCAGGAGCCGCGGGGCGTCTACACCGGCGCCATCGGCTGTGTCGGTCCCGAGCGCCAGGCCCATTTCAACGTCGCCATCCGCACCGTCCAGATCGACCGCCAAACCGGGGTCGCCGAATATGGCGCCGGCGGTGGCATCGTCTGGGACTCGGTGGCAGCCGACGAGTATCGCGAGTGCCGCACCAAGACTCTGGTGCTGACCCAGACCGAGCCCGAGTTCTCGCTGTTCGAAACGATGTTGTGGGAGCCCGAGAAGGGGATCTTTCTGCTCGATCGACACCTGGAGCGTCTCCGCAGCTCGGCGCTCTATTTCGATCGCCCGGTCGATCTGGAGGCGTCCCGCACCGAGCTCGATCGCGCCACCCGAGAGCTGCCGCCGAGACCCCACCGGGTGCGTCTCCTGCTTCACCGGTCGGGTGAGGTAGTCATCGAGTCGGAGCCGCAGGTGGCCACAGACATGCGCTGGCGGGTCCGTATCGCCAATCGGCCGGTCGACCGGGAGAACCGGCTCCTCTTCCACAAGACCAGCCACCGTGAGCTCTACGACGAGGCCCGCGCCGACCATCCCGACTGCGACGACGTGCTCCTGTGGAACAGCGACCGCGAGTTGACCGAGTCGACGATCGCCAACGTCCTGGTCAGACTCGACGGCGAGCTGGTGACCCCACCGGTCGATAGCGGTCTGCTGCCGGGTGTGTATCGCGCCGAGCTCCTCGAGGCCGGTGAGATCCGGGAGCGGGTGATTACGCTCGAGGAGCTTTCCAGGGCCGAGGCGATCTTTCTGGTCAACTCGGTCCGGCGTCGGGTCGAGGTCGACCTCGAGGGGCTGATCCAGGAGTCAAAAACGAAACTCAACGCTCCCGAGCCCGTAGGAATAGGCAGGAGGACGAGTCCGTAGTCATATCTAGGAGGTAGTAACCATGCTCGAACTGATCGCTCTGATGGGACTGCTGTTTATCGGTGTTGTGGTCTTTGGTGTCATCGCGCTGGTGTTCGGGCTGCTCAAGATCGTCTTCAAGCTCCTTCTCATCCCGCTGGGGCTGCTCTTTGGTCTCCTCAAGGTGGTCCTGCTCGCCGTTTTCGGCATCGTCGCCCTGGTCTTGGCGCCAATCGCCCTGCTGGTCTTCTTCTTCCTGGTCCTACCCTTTCTGCTGGTCGCCGGCCTGGTCGGCATTGGCTGGGCGGTAGCGACGTAGGGGCGGGGCTTGTCCCCGCCCGAGGGAGGGCACAAGGCCCTCCCCTACGTCCGCCTGCTTCACAGTCCCGCGGCCAACGGTGTGGCAATATCGCACCTGTCATGAGATCGCTGCGTCCGGGGCGGGGTTTCACCCTCATCGAAAGCCTGGTGGCCCTGCTGCTGGTCACCATGGCGATGCTCCTCGCCCACCGACTGGCGCTCCAGCTACCCGGCACCGTCAAACGCCTCCAGGCCGGCAACGCTGCCATGCGAGCCATCGAGTCTTCACTCGAGACCCTGCGGGCCGGGAACCTCCCCCTGATGGACGATGTCCTGATGCCGCCGGCGGCCTACCCCGATGGCAGCCCGGTCGAGGGCCTGATCCTGGTCATGGATGTCGAGCCCGCCCCCACCATCGGGCTCCACGAGGTTACCGTCGAGGCCCGTTATATGGTGGGACAACAGACCCTCAGGCGACGGGTGCAGACTCTGGTCTGGAGGCC
>CALILB010000421.1 GCA_938016625.1 uncultured bacterium
GTAGACCTTGCCCATGGCTCCCTCACCCAGCGCGGAGAGAATCTTGTAGTGCGAGAGTGTCTTGCCGATCACGATGGTGTCACCAGCTTCCGGAACCGACTCGTAGGGATCCGATGGATGCGCGGCATTCTAGCAGCTACAGGAGCTCCAGAACCTCGGCGATGGTCTTTGCGTTGTCGACCGGGAGTGGATCCTGGCCGATGGTCTTGGTGCATGGTTGACCGAGCTGCCGGTCCATGGCCTGTTGTGAGTTGTCCGAGAGCTGCCAACCGAGCGGCAGCGGTACTTTCTCCATGTTCTCGCCGACGCTCATTTCATCGCAGAGGCTGAAGTCGCGAAAATTGCGGCTGCCGACGGCCGCCTTGAGGCTCTTGACGGCATAGCTGCCACGCGCGCTCCGGGTCCGCATCAGTGCCCGGATGGGCGACAGGGTCTCGGATAGGCCGGAATCCGCTGGCGCGTCGAGGGTCGGGTCGAACTGCTTCACCTTGTAGTCGGGTGCCGACTGGGGGTCGTTCTGAATGTAGATGACATGGAAGTCACCCCGGCAGGAGGGGCTCTGGGTACCCGCTGCCAGCGCCGCCTGGCCGAGAAAGCCGAGACGTCCGGTCGCATCCAGATCGCAGAGCGTCTCCAGCACCTTGAGCACTTCGAGGACCGTGGTCGCACCCGAATTCTCGAAGTAACCACCATCGACGACATGCCCGCGCAGGACCTTCTCGCCATCGACATCCACCATCAGCGAGCCGGCCGGGCTGACATAGGTAAACCGGGCGCTGTTGTGAGCGGCGGTGCTCAAAGGCAGATCGGCGTTCATGATGTCGTGCATGTGGTAGGCGTCGTAGAACTCGGGGCTTTCGCCGGGGGTCCTGGTCGGGACCAGGTTGCTGGTGAGGATGCGGCGGCCGGTCTCCACATGGGTACCGTTGAGGATCAGCGACGGCACGTCGAGTCCGCGCTCACCACGCCACAGATCCAGAAACGGCTCGGCGAATCGGCGGCTTCCCGTCTCCTGCTGCCACGCTGTCTCCCAGGCTCGCTCGAGACCGAGGGAGCGATCGAACTGACTCACGCCAAAGGGGAGAAACCGTTGCACGAGGTCGGGTCCCAGCAACATGCCGACGGCGGGTGAAAGAAAATCCCGGCCGAGGACCCCTCTCGTACACTCGACGAAAGTTCCGCAGGGCAGCTCTTCTCCCTTCCGCTCGAGGCTCTCGGCCACCAGGGAGGCGAAGACCGCTCCACCCAGGCTGCCACCCGAGACCCCACTGATGGCGAACAGATGACGGGCGAATTCCGGATTCTCGTCCTGGATGGCGGCCAACACGCTGGCCGTCCAGTAGGCGGCACGGATGCCACCGCCCTCGGCTGCCACCAGGAAGATCGGCTCACCTTTCTTGTCTTCGTGCCAGCTGCGA
Organism: uncultured bacterium; assembly: GCA_938016625.1. Taxonomy (GTDB): domain Bacteria; phylum Acidobacteriota; class Thermoanaerobaculia; order Multivoradales; family JAHEKO01; genus M0029. The sequence goes on from CALILB010000421.1 coordinate 1,419, forward strand.
AAACGCTGGCCGAGGATCTGCCGATCGGAGATGGTCTTGGTTGTGGCCTTCAAGTCGCCCGTAGCGTGACTGTCCGGAACCAAACGGATGGCATGATTGTCGTTCCAGAAGCTGAACAGGATCGCGACCATTATCAGGATGGTGACCAGGGGCACCTTTTTGGCGCTCGAGAAGTGCACCAGCAGGGTCCCGAAGAGAATCCAGCTGGCTGCCGAGAGCAGCAGCAGCGGCACGGTGCCGAGAAAATAGGCGACGGTCACCGTCTTGATGGTCAGCAGCACGAGGAGCGAGATGCTCAGAGCCATGAACAGACCGGTCAGGACTCTGGCGGAGGTCGGCAGCTGGCGGATCTGGTCGAGGGCCGAGGGTGAATCGGCGCCCTCTGCCTCCTCGAGCTGGGAGGAGTCGGTTGCCGGCAAAGCGCGCTTGCGGCCGCCCAGCCAGAAGAAAAGAGCCGCGAGCACGATGCTCACTATTCCCAGGGTGATGAGCCGCTGGATCGGTCTCTGGTCCTGGAAGTCGAACACCGCATAGCCCCAGGCGGCTTTCAAGAGTGCGGCGGCAACACCCATCAGCGCCAGGGTGCCGAGGATGTGGGGCAGATTGAGGCGCAGCGAGTCCCGGGTCTCCCTGGTGTTCATCGTCAGAATGGTGCGTGTCCAGTACCAGGCGCTCAGGGCCCAGGCGAGGACCGCGATATAGAAGAGGCCCACTTTGGGCAGCTCATGGTGCCAGGCGTTGTCTCCCCATTCCACCAGACGATAGAGGACGTCCTGGCCCTGCGGGACAAAGAGCAGAACCACCAATCCCAGAAGAACAACGAGAATGGCAAAGCGGCAGGGCTTCAAGACCTGCCAAAGGTCCTTGAACCACGCCCAGACACGCATGAGGAGGTTCAGGTTGTCGGGTGCTTCGGTCATGGCCATCTCCCCAGGAGGTTGTGGGGGAGCCGGGACCTCTCCGTTACCCGCTCCCGATAAACAATCCTTGGCCCTCGAAGTTGCCGACCGCAAGGCCTCACCAGAGGCCGCCTCCGAGGGTTGCGAAGGCAGAATCGTGTCCAGGAGTCTAGCAGGGTGAGGCGACCGGCCGACACTACCGGCCCACCTGCGGGCGCTCAGGGTCTGGCCAGGGACCAGGCCGAGGTCGAATCGGTCTCGAAGTCGTCGGCAAAAATGATCGAGTCGAGGGTGATCCAACCCCAACCAGCATTCTTGCCGTGCTGCCAGATGCGATCGCTGCAGGGATCGTAGGCCGAGCTAAAGGTGGTGTTGTAGGCCTGGTCGATAAAGGGCAGCATCCATTCGTCGTCGCCAGCAGCCTTCCAACCGCCAAAGGCGGTCTCCCAGGTGACCTGGAGGACGACGATGGCCCGCTTGAGGGCCTGGTCGGAGGTCTCCCAGATCCCGAGGCCCTGGCGATCCAGGACGCGCGCCGCCATCACCTGGCCCTGGAGCGCTTCCCAGTGATAGCCAGTGGTGTTGGGTGGTGGGTTGGCAAAGGAGCCGTTCCTGCGCATGTCATCTGGGACCAGGCCGTCGATGGTGAGTCCCTGTTTGACGGCGCCCTT
>CALILB010000422.1 GCA_938016625.1 uncultured bacterium
GGCCACCGGTTTGCCCGACTGCACCAGCAGGGTCTCGTCGGCGCCCAGACGCTTCAGGGTCGCGACAATGGCGTCGTAGCACTCCCAGTTGCGGGCCGCCTTGCCGGAGCCGCCATAGATGATCAGCTCGTCCGGCTTCTCCGCCACTTCCGGATCGAGGTTGTTCATCAGCATGCGCAGGGCGGCCTCCTGCTGCCAGCCCTTGCAACTCAGCGTCGTACCCCGCGGGGCACGGATCTCACGAGTCGTTGCGATGGTCATCGGTCTATTCTAGTCCTTGAAACGCCGGTCCCCACTGTCTACCGAAGGGCCTCGATATGGGGGCGGATGTCGCTGTCGAGAAACTCGGCGGCAGCGGCCAGGTCGGGCGCCATCTCCCGGTCCTCTTCCCATTTCGGCACCCGCCGGCGGACAGCCTTGTGCAGGGCCTCGATTGGATCGCTCGACTCGAGCGGCCGCAAAAGGTCGATACCCTGGGCGGCCGACAGCAGCTCGATTGCGAGGATCTGCCGGGTGTTGATCACCACCTGCTGCAGCTTGACCGCCGCTCCCATCCCCATCGACACGTGATCCTCTTTTTCGGCCGAGGTAGGTATGGAATCGACGCTGGCGGGATGGGTCAGACCCTTGTTCTCGCTGGCCAGGGCCGCCGCCGTCACCTGCGCCATCATAAAGCCCGAGTTGAGCCCGGGATCTTCGGTGAGAAAGGCCGGGAGCCCGGAGAAAACGCTGTCGGTGAGCTTGTCGATCCGACGCTCGCTGATCGAGCCCAACTCGGCAAGACCCATGGCCAGGATGTCGGCTGCCAGGGCCATCGGCTCGCCATGAAAGTTGCCACCCGAGACGATCTCGCCGTCATCGGCCAACACCAGCGGATTATCGGTGACCGCATTCATCTCGATGGCCAGCTTGCCCTCGACATCCGCGAGCAGATCGCGCGCGGCCCCGTGAACCTGCGGCATACAACGGATGGAGTATGGATCCTGCACCCGGGAGTCACCCTCGCGGTGGGACTCGCGGATCTCCGATCCCTGGAGCAGATGCCAGAGATTGGCGGCACTGGCCATCTGCCCCGGGTGTGGCCGCAGCTCGTGCAGCCGACGATCGAAAGGCCCATCGGTCCCACGCACCGCATCGGTGGACATTGCCCCGATCAGGTCGGCGATACGAGCCAGGTCGTGGGCGGCCAACGCCGCAAGGGCCAGCAACGAGGTCATGGCCTGGGTGCCGTTGATCAGCGCCAGCCCTTCCTTGGGTCCCAGCACCAGCGGCTCGAGCCCACAGCTTTGGAGTGCCTCGGCTGCCGGTAGCAGATCACCCTTCAATCGCACCTGACCACGGCCGATGAGCGGTAGCGCCAGATGCGAGAGCGGCGCCAGATCTCCGCTGGCCCCCACCGAGCCCTTGGCGGGGACCACCGGTAGAAGATCGGCATCGAGCAGGGCGAGCAGCAGCTCGACCAGCTCCGGTCGCACCCCCGAATAGCCACGGGCCAGTGTATTGGCGCGCAAGAGAAGCATGCCGCGCACCGCCTCGTCGGCAAGCGGCTCGCCCACCCCGGCGGCGTGACTGACAAGCAGGCGCTCTTGGAGCGAGCCCATCTGTTCGTCGGGGATACGGATGCGGGCCAGATCGCCAAACCCGGTGTTGACGCCGTAGATCGCCTCGCCCCGGGCCAAGGTGTCGAGGATGACCCGATGGGCAGTCACGATTCGCTCTCGCGCCGCAGAATCGAGCTCGCACCGCTCCTCCCGCCGAACGATCCGGCGGAACTCACCCAGCGTCAGACTCTTGCCGTCGACTCGAATCACCCGCATGCCCTCTCTTTGGCCAGCGTCCTCAGAACTCCACCGCCGGTGCGGTCTCGGCACCGGGCTGGGAGGAAAAATAGGCTTTCTCGGGAAAGTCCCAACCAAGCCAGGAGATCAGCCAACGGGTCGGAATGCGTTTGGCCATGACGTTGAAATCGCGTGCGGCCTGGTTGTATCGATTGCGCTCGACGGAGATTCGATTCTCGGTCCCCTCGAGCTGCACCATCAGATCTTGATAGGCCGCCACCGATTTGAGCTCGGGATAGCGCTCGACGACCACCAGCAGCCGCTGGAGAGCCGACGACAGAGCATCCTGGGTTTGTTGAAACTGGGCGAAGGCTTCGGGGTTGTTGATGATGTCGGCACCCGCCTCGACACTCATCTGCCCCACCCGGCTTCTGGCCTCGACCACCTGGTTGAGGGTCTCCTGCTCGAACTCGGAGGCACCCTGGACCGTCGCCACCAGATTGGGAATGAGATCCGCGCGCCGTTGGTAGACGGTCTCGACCTGCGCCCACTGCTGCTCAACCACCTCCTGGGCCGCCACCAATCCATTGAATTGACCAACAGCCCAAAATCCGATCAGGACGAGGCCCAAAACAACCAGACCAGCGACAATCAGACAACCGATAGCCGATTTACCCATCTGCACCCTCCTTCTCTTTCCTGCACTCGTGGGCTTGAGAATACCACTGCCTCCGGCGCAAGATCTCGCGACGGAAATCCGTCTTCTATGACTGATGATGGCCCGAGCTCTATCCGCCACGCCCTGGGGAATCGACGCCCGCGCGGTACAGGTCGAAGTCGACATCCGCTTTGGTCTCCCCCAGATGCACATCGTCGGTCTCCCCGACGCCGCGGTGCGCGAGAGCAAGGAGAGGGTGCGCACAGCGATAAAGAACTGTGGTTTCGACCTGCCTCCCAGAGTCGTGGTCGTCAACCTGGCGCCGGCCAACATCCGCAAGGAGGGCAACTACCTCGACCTGGCCATCGCCCTCGCCGTTCTGCAGGCCCATGGGGAGCTGCCGGAGGGTTGTCTGGAAGATCGACTCTTCTGCGGTGAGCTGGGACTGGATGGCCAGGTCAGATCGGTAAGAGGTGGTCTCGCCATTGCCGCCCTTGGGTCCAATGTAAAGGCGTGCGAGGTGCTGCTACCGGTGCCCAATGCCGCCGAGGCTGCCGCTCTCGAGGTAGTCCCCATCCTTGGCCTTGCCGGGCTCACCGAGGCGATCGAGCATCTGGTGGGAGTCACCTCCCTGTTGCCGACCACGCCATCCGAGCCGCCTTCGGCAACAACTTCGGGCGCCCTCGACCTCGCCGATGTTCGTGGACAGGAAGGCGCCAAGCGAGCCCTGGAGATCGCTGCCGCCGGTGGTCATAACGCGCTCTTCATGGGGCCACCGGGTGCGGGTAAGACCATGCTGGCGCGGCGGCTTCCCGGGATCCTGCCCATGCTGAGCCGCGCGGAGTCGATCGCCGTCACCAAGGTTCACTCTCTGGCCGCCGAAGAGCCGCCCGCAGGACTCATCCGGCGGCGGCCGTTTCGCAGCCCCCACCCCGGTATCAGCTCGGTGGCGATGGTGGGAGGTGGTGGTGTACCGCGGCCCGGAGAAGTCAGCCTGGCTCACAACGGCGTCCTCTTTCTGGATGAGCTTCCCGAGTTCCAACGTGACGCGCTCGAGGCCCTGCGACAGCCGCTGGAGGAAGGCAGGCTTACCGTCATCCGCGCCCGGGGCCGGTTTACCTTTCCCGCTCGCTTCGCCCTGTTGGCGTCGATGAATCCTTGTCCCTGTGGTCACCTCGGCGACCCACGGCACGAATGCCGCTGCACCCCGCTCCAGGTCGAGCGCTATCGCAACCGCGTTTCGGGACCGCTGCTCGACCGAATCGACCTCCATGTGGAGGTGCCGAGTGTCAAGCTGGTTGAATTGAAGGGCGCGCCGGGAGAGGCCAGCCTTCCGGTCGCCGAGCGTGTCCAGGCGGCCCGCGAGCGACAGCGCTTTCGCTTCTCATCGAACAACGGCACACCGGTCAACGCGGCCATGAGCTCGAAACTGATCGAAGAGCATTGCGGGCTCGACGGGTCTGCGCGCCGCATCCTGGATACCGCTTTCGAGCGTCTGGGGCTCTCGGCCCGGGCCCTGACCCGGATCCTCAAGGTTTCCCGCACGATAGCCGATCTTGCCGCCAACAACTCGATCCAAAGCAGCCATGTCGCCGAGGCGATCCAGTATCGGGCGCTCGATCGACGGCTGGAGGCGTAAGAGGTTACATAAAACATCTGATGCATGATGCGATATGCTATGAGTATGAGAACCACCCTCGATATCGATGAGGATGTGCTCCAAGCTGCGAAAGAGCTTGCACAGCAGCAAAAAACCACCGCGGGTCGCGTGCTCTCTGAGCTGGCCCGGAAGGGTCTCCAACCCCCGGCTGAGAGTCCAGAGCCCCGCAACGGAGTACCCCTGCTTCCCCCGCGAAGGGGAGAGAAGCCAGTTACCAACGAGGCGGTCGATCGACTTCGCGACGAGGAGACCACCCGGTAGTGATCTCCCTGCTCGACGTCAATGTGCTCGTGGCCCTGTTCGACGCTGCCCACGTCCACCACGAAACCGCTCACGAGTGGTTTGGGCGCACCCATGCCGAAGGTTGGGCTACCTGTCCGCTAACCGAAAACGGGTTTGCCCGCGTCGTCTCGAGCACAGCCTACCCGGGACGACGAACCACGGTTGCGGACGCTCTCGATCGGCTTCACCAATTTCGCCAAAGCGACCATCATGTCTTTTGGGCCGACAACCTCTCCCTGTGTGGGACGGACCTGGTCGACCCGGCCCATATCGCCGGCTCAAAACAGATCACCGACACCTACCTCCTGGCCCTTGCGGTAAAACAGAACGGCACTCTGGCTACCTTCGATCGGACAATCCCCCTGAAAGCCGTCGCCGCGGCCGAGAGGCGACATCTCACCGTCCTTGGCAGGGCGTAGCAGGACAACCCAAACCTGCACCAGTTCTCCGCCCTCTTGCGGGCCGCCTATCAGGGCGAACGCGTCGAACCGGATCCTGAAGTAGGATCCGCTAGATAACGAATCGTGGAGAAGATGAACGTGTGGTTCTCGACCGCTATGGCGCCATCGACAGTCGATGCTCGATGTCGAGGAATCCTGTCCATCGCGGTGGCGATCTTGCTCAGCGTCGGGTGTTCGGGAGAGCGGGAAGAACGCCCGCAGCAAGGATCTGCACCCGAAGAGAGCGTTGCTTCGACGTTTTCGCCGTTGCCGGCTCGCGTCGGTGCAGGAACCGCCCCCGGCCGGGTGAGCTTGAGGCCCGATCTCTTCGCAGCGGCCGAGGTGGGGAGCTGTCTTCTGCGGTTCGAGGTGGGCAAGGAGGGTATCGCCACCAATGGCGGGCTCCTCGTCGATTTTCCCAAGGCCTGGTTCGCCACCCTGGCACCGTTGAGCAAGCCCTTCCAGTCCGACGATCGGAAGGCTCCTCACTTCGCCGGTGTCGAGACCTCACGAGCCGAGAGCCGACCCCAGCTCGAGATCCAGCGCGAAGGTCTACAGGGCAAGCTCGATCGATACCCCCACATC
>CALILB010000423.1 GCA_938016625.1 uncultured bacterium
GGCGCGCTCCGCATCGGGAGCCAGCGAGGCCTGGACCGTGAGCTTGCCCCGCTGCGCCTGGGTCAAGACCCTCTCCGTCTGCATCGGTAGCCGCAGAAAGAGCTGACCGTGCTGGACGAGCTGATCGACCCAGTCACCGGACTCCTCTCTCAACTCCTCTTTGGCCAACTCCTGGGCAAACGGCATGGTCTCGCTCCAGGGATCGAACTCGGGGTCGAGACTGGTGGCCAGACCAGCCAGTAGCCCCACGGCTCGCGACACGAACAACAGCTCGACCGGCGCCTGAAAGGGCACATCCAGGATCAGATCCCAGTACTGCCGCATGAAGTAGCCGGCCTGTTTGAGGGCAAGATCACGCATCTCACCCAGCCGCACCCCCCAGAATCGCGTGAACATCTCCTCGTGGACTTCCTCGAGACGCTTGAGATCGGCTCCGGGGAGCAAGACTCCCGCCGCCACATACGAATGGACCACCCGGTGGGCATCGCGCAGACCCAGACCGATGGCGTACTCGCGCAAGGCGCTGCGCAGACGCTCCGGCACCTCGGCCATCATCCCGAAGTCGACAAAGACGAGCTGAAACGGGACCCCGCCTTCTGCAGCCTCTGCCTCGTTTGCGGTCAGGGGCCGGACAAATATGTTGCCCGGATGGGGGTCGGCGTGGATGTAGTTGGTGACAAAGATCTGTCGCATATAGGTCTGGTAGAGCTTTCGCGCTACCGCGGCCCGATCGATACCGGCCCGGCTCAACCCATCGTGATCGGCAATCTTGATAAAGCTGACATCCTCCATCGTCAGGGTTCTCGACCCGCTGAAACCCCAATGAATCATTGGAAAATAGACCTGAGGATCGTCATCGAAATCGGCGGCGATGCGCTCGGCGTTGCGTCCCTCCGCCTCGAGATCGAGCTCCGCCCGGGTCGTGCGTGCAAACTCCTCCACCATCCGATCCAAATCCACTCGGCGACGAACGGGCTTCCACAGCTTGAGCCACCGAGCGGCCAGGGCGATCGCCGTCAGATCGGTCTCTACCAGAACCTCGATCCCGGGCCGCAGGACCTTGACCACGATCCGCTCGCCATCGGCCAGCACCGCCGAGTGAACCTGGGCCAGGGAGGCCGAGCCCACGGGCTCCTCGTCGAACTTCACGAACAGGTTCGAGATCGGTCTGCCCAGATCGGTCTCGACCGCTGCCTTGATCTTCTCCACCGCTGCCGGTGGGACCTCGTCCTGGAGTCCGGAGAGAGCCTGGGTGATCTCGTGGGGCAGGACGTCGACCCGGGTGCTCAGGAATTGCCCGAGCTTTATCAGCACCCCACCCAGATCTATGGCCAGCAGCCGGTAGCGGCGGGCGATCTCCTGCCAACGTGGGAGCGGTGGCTGGCGCAGGCGTCTGAGACCCGGTTGGCGCAGCACGATGTCCCACCAGAAAGCATGTAGAAAGACCCCGACCAGGAAACGTCGCAGCTTCCGATAGCGACGAGAGTCGATCCTTGTAACCATGGGTGAAGTGTACGGCACCTGCCGGGCTCGAGCTCGCTTTCTATCGGACCCATTCTCGTCAACACCACACAAGACCCGATGATAAGCTCGAAGCAAGCTGCAGACGGGGGATTTCAAGGCCGGCGAGCACTCCGGATTCGTCAGCGCCAAGGAGATTTCAATGAGGAGGAGGAAGGGAGCTTGCCTGGTGGTTCCATGGCTGCTGATCGCGGCTCAAGGGCTCCCGGCGGCGGAGAGACCCGTCACCGTATCACCGGGGAGCACGGGCGGTGTGTCGCTGGTGGAGTCGCGCTGCCCGACCTTCAGTTGGGCGGGTGTGTCGGCGGCGAAGTCCTACGAGCTGGTCGTCTACCGGGCTGAAGAGAGTGCCGGACAGAAGGAGCCGGTCATCCGGATCGAGCTGCCCGGTACCGCCTCCGTCTGGACCCCGTCCCTGGATCAATGTCTGGTCCGCGGCGGGTGGTACGCCTGGTCGGTGCGGGCGTGGCGCAAGGCCAAGTCCGGTGCATGGTCGGAGCCCAGCGTCTTCCAGGTGGTGGACGGACCGAGCAGAGCAGAGATCGCGGCCGCTTTGGAGATTGTCGAGCAGACCGCCGACGCGGCGCCGAGCGCGGGCCCGGTCAAGCCGCCACACCGGCCCCCCGGACTCGACTGCCGACGTGGCGGCCGCTACGAAGACAACTGGGACGGGACGGTCACGGACTGTCGCACCGGTCTCATCTGGTTACGAGATGCTAGCTGCGACGAGCTCGGGGGCAACGACAACTGGGAGAATATGACGGCCGCGGCAGCGGGACTGGCCGACGGCCTCTGTGGGCTGACCGACGGCTCGCAGCCGGGCTTCTGGCGGTTGCCCACCGTCACCGAGTTCATGGAGATGGTGGCGAGCGCCAACAGACAGGGATTCGATCACCCTGCATTGACGAATGCCAAGGGTGACGCGAAATGGACGACCGACGGCGACGCGTTTGTTGGAGTCGAGCACTCCTGCTGTGAATACTGGACCTCTTCCGAGCTCGACAACGGTGACGTCTGGGACATGAATATAAGGACCGGCGATCTGGACATCGACGGCAAGTTTGCGCGCAACTGGGTGTGGCCGGTGCGCAGCGGTCTGGAGGAAACCACCCGCATCGCAACCGGATCTCCCAACGCGATTTGCTCCGACTCCGAGATGCTGGTGGGCGGCGGATGTGATTGCGGCAGCAACGCCGTGAGAACATCCACGGCCGTCGACAACAGCTGGTCGTGCAGATGTGATGGGACTCCATTCAATGGCGATGCAACGGCCATTTGCCTGCGTAATCCCTGAGGCTTCGCCCCGGCCGAGAGTGCCCATGCCCCAACAATAGGGAGAGGGTCATGAATTCACGAAAGCAAAGATCGATCCTGGTAGCGCCGCTCGCCTTGCTGCTGGTGTTGCCGGCACCGCTGGCGGCCTCCGCACGAGAAGTCGAGCCCATGGCCGCCGTGCAGCCGGCCGGAGACGCCCGTGTGAGCCGGGTTACGTTCGATGTCGACGAATGCCAGACGATGGGTCCAACGGCGGCCCTTCTGCCGGCGGTCGCGGCCCTCGTGCTGCCAAAGTTGATAGAGAAAGGACTCGATTTCCTCTCCGGTCTACTCTCGAAGCAGTTGGAGGACAAGAATGGATCCAGCACCGCCCGCGGCGCCGAGGAGCTCGTCTGCCCGGGCCAGGCAAGACTGAGGATCAACGGCATCACGTTCGAACGGGTCGCGCTTTCGGAGCCCGATGACTTTGGACGCTCGCAGGAGACCCGAGAGCTTTTGGCCGAGTTCGATGTCATCGAGTCGATGGATCGAACGGCTTTTCGCGTCGAGCTCGAGTCGCTCGACTATCAGGAGACCAGCGCGTTGAAACGTGGGAAGGGCCGCAAAGACATCCTCATCACCGGCATCTTCGAAAGCCCCTTCGCCGACGTTCGCTCTGAGGAGCACGCCCAGGCGGCGATCTTCGGCGTTTTTCAGATGGGTCTCCAGCGAGTGAAGATCGGATCCAAAATCGACTTTGGAGAGCATCCGATTCAGAGTCAATGGATCGCTCTTCCCAAGCCCGCCGTCGACACCGACGACAACTTGGAGAATGAGGAGATGGGCGAGTTGAGTGCGAGTCAACCGTCGCTGTTTTCGGCACCCTTCTCGGTGCTGATCAACGTCACCGAGACCGAGGAGAGTGGCGATCTGCTGGTCAAGGCGGTCGAGGCCTTCGCCGAGACGGAAGACGACCTCAAGGATCTACTGACCGACATCATCAGGAACGCCTTGGGGGTGAGCAACGACGACGGGTAGCTCGAACACCGTCGCGGCGATAGAGTGACATCGTGACGACCCGGTCCGTCACCGCAACATCGTTCTCGCCTCGCCGCCTGGGTGGCTGGGGTTTCGAGGGCCGGAATTTCCCGCCCTCGCCCGGCCTTCTGACCTGGCTCGAAAAGCGCCTCGGCGAAACCCAGCCATTCCCGGTCTTCGACCCCACAGAGTTGGCGGTCCCCAAGGGCCGATCGCTTCCCGACCTTCCCCTCGAAACCAGCGCGGCACCTCTCGACCGGTTGGCCCACTCGCGCGGCCAGGGGCTGACCGACCTGCTGCGTCTGCGCTCGGGTACGGTGCCGGCAATCCCCGACGGGGTGGCCCGGCCGAGCGACAGCCAGGAGGTCGTCGCGATTCTCGAGGGCTGCGCTGCCGCCGGGGTACGGGTCATTCCCTGGGGCGGCGGTACCTCGGTGACCGGCGGTGTCAACGTGATCCCCGGGAATCAAACGGTCATCACTCTCGACCTGGAGCGCCTCTCGGGTCTGGAGGGTCTCGATCCGAAGTCGGGGCTGGCTACTTTTGGCGCCGGCACCTCCGGTCCGGCCCTCGAAGAGGCGCTGGGCCCGCACGGTCTGACTCTGGGACACTTTCCCCAGTCCTGGGAGCTCTCCACCTTGGGCGGTTGGATCGCCACTCGCGCCTCCGGCCAGGAGTCGCTGGGCTATGGCGGCATCGATGATCTCGTGGCAGGTCTCGATCTGGTGGCCCCGGCCGGACGTCTCGAGCTCCCACCGCTGCCGGCCTCCGCCGCCGGTCCCGACCTGCGACAGCTGGTCCTTGGCAGCGAGGGTCGTCTCGGGGTGGTGACCAGCGCTACCGTGCGTGTTCGCCCGCAACCCGAGCGGCTCGAGGTCGAGGCCGTCATTCTGCCCAGCTGGGAGGTCGGTATCGAGGCGGCACGCCGGCTCACCCAGGAGCGGGTCCCTCTGAGTCTGCTCAGGCTCTCGGACGAGACCGAGACCGAGGTGGCGATGACCGTCGGTCTGGCCGGTCACCCCTGGATGGCGTCCCTTGTCCGTCGTTGGCTCGAGCTGCGGGGAGTCAAGGGAGGCGGCTGTCTGATGCTCCTCGGATCGGCCGGCAGCGCGGGCAGAGTCCGGACTACATTCTCCCGCGGGCGAGCACTCCTGCGCACCCTGGGCGCGGTCTCTCTGGGGAGCCGACCCGGCCGGCAGTGGCTTGCCGACCGTTTTCGTCACCCCTATCTGCGAGACGGGCTTCTCGACCGAGGAATCGCCACCGATACGCTGGAGACCGCGGCTCCCTGGACGGCTCTGCCCGCGGTCTATCGAGCGACACGCCGGGCTCTCGAATCGGCGCTGGCCGGCTATGACGAGTCGACAGCCGTCCTCTGCCACCTCTCACACCCCTACCAGGACGGTGCCTCGTTGTACTTCACTGTCTTCTTCCGCTGTCCCGCCGATGTCGATCTGGCCATCGAGCGCTGGGCGTCTCTCAAGCGGACCGCCACCTCGGCCATCGTCGCGGCCGGCGCCACGCTTAGCCACCATCACGGTGTGGGCAGCTGGCATGCTCCCTGGCTGGCGGACGAGATCGGCAGCGACGGTGTCCGGCTTCTCGAATCGGTCACCGACGCCTTCGACCCACAGGGGGTATTGAATCCAACCGTTCTCGTCGACCCGAAAGACAGATTGGAGACCTGACCGTGTTTCATCCTCATTGGCGTCAGCAAGCCCTCTCCCGACTCGACGAGACCTTCGATCTCATCATCGTCGGTGGCGGCATCACCGGCTCCGGCATCCTCTTCGATGCCTCGCAAAGGGGTCTCAAAGCTCTGCTGGTGGAGCGTCACGACTTTGCCGCCGGCACCTCGTCGCGCTCTTCCAAGCTGATCCACGGCGGGCTGCGCTATCTCAAACAGATGCAGTTTCGAGTCACCCGCATGGCATGCCGCGAGCGCGACCGGATGCTGGTCCTCAACCCACTGCTGGTGCAACCGATTCGCTTTCTCTATCCCGCCAATCGGGGGGACAAGGTGCCCGGGTGGACCGTCGATCTGGGTCTGTGGATGTACGACCGTCTCACCAGCCGACCCGAGAAACACACCCATCTGGAGCCATCCGATGTCGAGACCATGGCCCCCGGTCTCGAGCTCGACAATCTCGATCGGGCCATGGCCTACACCGACGCCCTGACCGACGACGCCCTGCTGACTCTGGCAGTAGCGGCCACGGGCTTTGCCTACGGAGGACTGGCCCTGACCCGGGCCGAGGCGGTGGAGTGCATCCACGGCACCGACGGTCGACTAAACGGTATCGTCGTCCGAGATCTGGAGAGCGGTCGCAACCACCAGGTTAGAGGGCACCTGGTCATCAACGCAGCGGGGGTCTGGTCCGACCAGGTTCGTCATTGCTTTGGCTTTGGCACCAACCGGCTGCGCCCGTCGCGCGGCACCCACATCATCATCCCTTCCCGCCGCCTGCCGATCGAGGCGGCCCTCAC
>CALILB010000424.1 GCA_938016625.1 uncultured bacterium
TACTTTGCCGCCTCCGGATCGCCGAGGATCGTGTCAGCCCACTCCTCGAGGTGGTCGCGGTTCTGGTCATAAATGAGGATCTTGGCGTCGATGCCGTCCTGCTCGAAGCGGGGCCCTAGGTGATCCTTGAGGAACTCCGCCATCGATGCCGGCGTAAAGGTCATGCTCTCCCACTGGCCACCGTTGCCCAGCGGTTCGTTTTCGATGGTCACTCCCCAGATGTCTATACCCTGCTCTTCGTAGGCGCGGATGTATTTGGAGAAATACAGCGCCCACCTCGGATACAGCTCGGGCTCTAGTGCGCCATCGTTCCAGGCGTTGTTGTCCTTCATCCATGGCGGGGCTGTCCACGGAGAGGCGATGATCCGAAAGCCGGATTCGGAGACGGACATCGAATCCTTGATCAGTGGGATGATGTCGTCCAGATCTTCTTCGATCGTGAAGTGCTCTAGCTGCGTGTCCCCTGGAACCTCTGCGTACGCGTAGTTGCCAAGCGAGAAATCGGAGCTGTTGATGTGGGTACGAGTCAGTGTGTAGTCTGCGCCGCCTGGGCCGAAGTAGGCCGCAATGACCTCCTGCCGCTTCCCTTCGGAGAGTTGGCCGAGGACGTGGGCCGTGGACTCGGTGAAAGAGCCGCCAAAGCCCAGAATCGTCTGATACTCGGTCTTCGGATCGAGGGCGATGACAGGGAGGTCGATGACGGTCGGTTCCGAAAACTCCAGAGTCGCGATCTCGGCTAGCTTGTCGCCACCGCGCGAAGTCTGAATCACCGTAGCCGTCAAAGTGGTGCGATCCACCTCGCTCGTTGTTTCGTCACCCGTTTGTCTGTCGGCACAGCCGAACGTAGTCAACGGCAGAAGCACAAGTACCGCAAGTCCGCGAACCGGTCTTACTGAGGAATGGCTTGAGTTCATCATTTCGAAAATGATCCCCCCCTCCGTTGGTCAGGCAGGATTTTTGACGAGCAGGGTCTCGAGCTCCTCGAGGGAGCGACCCTTGGTTTCGGGCAGAATCAGGACGACGAACACCAGGCCTATGGCGGCAAAGAGTCCATAGATCAGGAAAGTGATCGCGCTACCGAAATTGGCGAGCTCCCACGGGAAGACGAGCTGCACGCCGAAGCTGACGGCGGAGTTGATCAGGCCTACGAAGGATATGGCAATACCCCGGATTCGGTTCGGGAAGAGCTCCGAGAAGAGCACCCACATAACCGGGCCGAGAGACACAGCGAACGACGCGACGAAGGCCAGCACGCCGCAGAGCACCAGCCACGGATTCATCGAGATCGCTGCGTTGATGAGGTCGGACTCGTACTGTGTGGCCAGCTCGTTCCCCAGAGCGCCGCGGAGAGCTTCCTTGAATTCGACATCGCTCCCGAACTGGGTGTCCTGGAGGTCTGCCACGGCCGGAATGTCAACTTCCGCCGGTAGCTTCGCCAAAGCGTCACCGGTGATCGTGTAGGTGGCCGAGGAAAACCCGAATGCCAGAACAAACATGGACAGGGCGATACCGGACAATCCGAGGATGAGTAGCGGCTTGCGACCGACCCGGTCGATGAACAGAATCGCAACGACCGTGAACACCAGATTGATCAGGCCTACGAGCACCGCCTGCGCAAAAGACGCGTCCGTCCCGATACCCGATTGCTCGAAGATCGTCGGCGCGTAGAAGAACACCGCATTGATACCTGTGGCCTGCTGAATGATCGCCACGACGATTCCGATCGTGAGCACGAGCTTCATCGCCGGGGTGAAGAGCTCCATCACGGAGACCTTCTCCTTGCCGGCATCCTTGGCAAGGCTGGCGTGGATCTCGTCGAGCTCTTTGCGGGCCTCGGCCTCGCCGAGGGCATGGGCGAGGATCTTCCCGGCCTCCTCTTCCCGCCCCTCGAGCAGCAGCCAGCGTGGGCTCTCCGGCACGAAGAACAGGCCGATGAAGTACAGGACGGCGGGCAGCGTCTCCAGACCCAGCATCCATCTCCAGTTGTGCGTGTCGAACATGAGAAACTGTGCCCATCCGGCGTCCGACTGGCCCAGCTTCAGGATCAGGTAGTTGGTGAAGAAGGCTACCGAGATACCGACGACGATGTTGAGCTGGTTGAACGACACCATGCGTCCGCGCGCGGCTGGTGGCGCGATCTCGGCGATGTACATCGGCGCGATGATCAGCGAGGCGCCGACGCCCAGGCCGCCGATCATGCGGGCGATCACCAGGATGACGAAGGTCGGGGCAAGGGCCGACGAGATCGCCGAGACGGCATACAGAATCGCGGCCAGAAAGAGCACCTTGCGGCGTCCGATCCGGTCACTGAGCGGTCCGGAGACCATCATCGCCAGGGTGGCCGTGAGGGTGAGCGAGCTGACAGCCCACCCGAGCTCGATCTTGCTCAGGTCGAACTGCGTCTCGATGAACTTGACGACGCCGGAGATCACGGACGCGTCGAAGCCCATGAGAAAACCGCCCATCGCGACGGTAAGCGCGACGCGCGTTACATACCGGTATTGGCTCATAAGGACTCCTGAGTGATTACCTGACGGGCTGCATCGTACACCACGCGGGCCGAGTCCGGCGCGTCGATTCCACCTGCCTTGGAAGCTGCTAGCATCGATGCTCCTCGGGTGTGTGCGGCCAGAGCCGAGCCTCTGTGAGAG
>CALILB010000425.1 GCA_938016625.1 uncultured bacterium
CCTGGCTTTCGCCTCAGCGACTAGTCGCTCCGTCGGCAGACCGCCGACCCGTCACCGCCCCGCGAGATCTAACACCGGTCGCTTCCTTCCATCGAGACCCGAAGCACCTACAATAGCGGCGTGACCTCTCGACCTACGCGCCTCGTGTGCACCGCGTGTGGCTACGAGCCGCCGGCCGGCGATCCTTTTCCGTTTCGCTGTCCTCGAGCGGGGGGCGACGATGGTGATCATGTGCTGCGGCGCATTTTGGATACCCAGGTGCTCGGTAGTCCCGAGGAGTTGAAGGGGATCTTTCTGAGCGCCGAAGAGAATCCGTTTATTCGCTATCGGCGGCTTTTCCACAGCTACTGGACAGGACGGGCCGGCGGGGTGAGTGATGGGGAATATCAAGAGATGGTGCGCCGGCTCGACGAGGCGATTGCCGAGGTCGCGGGGAAGGGGAAGCGGGAGACGCCATTCGGAGTCGAGGTCTCCCTTGGAGAGGAACTTGGTCTGACCTCGCCCGACGCCCTGTGGGTCAAGGATGAGACCGGCAACGTCACCGGCTCGCACAAGGCACGACACCTGGTCGGCGTCATGCTCTGGTTGGAGGTAGCGAGACGGTTGGCGATCGACAGTGGGGCGGGTTGGATCGAGCCGCGTCTGGCCATCGCCAGCTGTGGGAATGCGGCTCTGGCCGCGGCTGTCGTCGCCAAGGCGGCGGATCGGCCTCTCGATGTCTTTGTCCCGCCGGATGCCGATGCCGCGGTGTTGGAATTACTGGAACGGTTCGGTGCCCGCTTGACCAGCTGTCCGCGGGCCGCAGCGGGAGAGGGTGATCCCTGCTTGCGGCGTTTTCGGCAGGCGCTGGCCGAGGGGGCGCTTCCCTTTACGTGTCAGGGCAGCGAGAACGGGCTGACCATCGAGGGTGGCGAGACCCTGGTCTGGGAGATGGTCTCGGTTCTTGCGCGGGAGGATCGGACAATCGACCATCTGGTTGTCCAGGTGGGTGGAGGTGCGTTGGCCAGCTCTTGTATCCAGGCTTTTCGGGAGGCGTGGACAATGGGCATCGTCGAGCGGCTCCCCCGTATCCACACCGTGCAGACCGAGGGTGCATTTCCTCTGCGTCGGGCCTGGGATCTGCTGGCGGGGAGAATCCTCCGACGCAGTGGCCAAAGCGATTCCGGCATTCTGGAAGATGCCGGCCGCCGGGCGGCGGCGGAGTGGATCCACCGCCACGCACCCGACGAGATCGTCACCCAGGAGATCTGCTACGCGGCCACCCATCGCTCGGAGTTCATGTGGCCATGGGAGGACGAGCCCAAGAGTCTTGCCCGCGGCATCCTCGATGACGAAACCTACGACTGGCTGGCGGTGGTAGAGGGGATGCTGACCACGGGTGGTGTGCCGGTGGTGACGACAGAGCCGGTGCTCCAACGGGCCAACGACCTCGCCCGCGCGAAGACTCCTGTCGAGGTCGACCCCACCGGTTCCGCCGGCCTGGCCGGAGCCCTGGAGCTGGGGCGGTCGGGCGCTCTCGGCCCCGAGGACACCGTCGCGGTTCTGTTTACGGGTTTGAGTCGCTGAAATCGCCGCTCTGCAGGAGGCGAAAGCTCAATCGAGCTGCTTGGCGAGCATGTCGACCGCATCGCCGATGGTCTTCACCGAGTCGGCGGCATCGTCGTCGACCTCGATGTTGAACTCGTCCTCGAAGGCCAGAATGAGGTCGACCAAGCGGGCCGAGTTGACCTGGAGGTCTTCCAGGATCGAGGTGTCCTCCGAGATGTTCTCGACCGCCGTCCTGTTTTTGGATAGCGGCCTGACCAGTTCGACTACACGCTCGTATATTTTGTCTCGTTCCACCGAGGCCCCCCCTCTGCTTTCCCCGTCGTGAAGCTAATAGTCTAGTTGGACAGGGTGCTGAAGACCAGAGCGCAGTTGACATCACCAAAGCCAAAGCCGGATTTGATGACCGTCTGCATTTCCGGCACTTCTCTCAGCTCGTGCGCTACCGAGTCGGCATACGGCTCGACTTCGGGGTGAAGATCCTCGCAGTTGCAGGAGGGATGAACATAGCCGCCCCGGAGCATGAGGATCGCTGCTACGGTCTCGATGGCCCCGGCAGCACCAAGCGCATGGCCGAACATCGACTTGGGAGCGGTGATCCAGGGAAAGTCTCGCGCTGGGCGCCCCAGAGACCGAGACCAGTTGGCAACCTCTACCGGGTCGGCAAAGGTACCGGTGAGGTGGCCGCTGATGGCATCGATCTGGCTGCCCTCGACATCGGCGTCGGACAGGGCGGCGGTAATGCATCGTTGTACGCCTGAGGAGTTGGGTGCCGTCATACTGCCGCCGTTGCGGTGGCCGCCGCTGTTGACCGCGCCACCCAGGAGCTCGGCATGGATGCGGGCGCCTCGCTCGCGAGCCGCGTCGAGCTCCTCCAGCATCAAGACACCGGCCCCAGCACTGGGTACAAAGCCGGCGGCACTTGCACTCATGGGTCGCGAAGCTTCGTTCGGCCGGTCGTTGAACTTTCGTGCCAGCACCCGCATGGCATCAAAAGCCGACCAGATGTAGCGGCTCACGCCCTCCGCACCACCGGCCAGCATGCGTGCTGCTTGTCCGTTGCGGATCCGCTCGGCGGCCATGTAGATCGCCTCGGCACCGGTGGCACAGGCGCTGCTGTTGCTGGTCACCTGGTTGCCCAGACCAAAGAGCCCGCCGATCTTTGCGCTCAGGTTGCTCGACATGATCTGCTCGACACACATCGAGCCCAGACGTTTTACCTGGCCGGCGTCGGTGAGTGGCACCACCCGCGAGCCGAGCGTCTCGACACCTCCGGCTCCCGAGCCGACGACGGCGCCGGTGTCCCAAAGAACTTCGCTGGCCGGTCGTTCGGGGAGC
>CALILB010000426.1 GCA_938016625.1 uncultured bacterium
GAAGCTCACCTGAAACGTCGAAGTAGCCGGGTGGATCAGCTCGAGATGCTGCCATCCGGACCAGGGTCGAAGGTTGCCGAGGTCCTGATTGGCGTTGCCCGAGCAGGTCGGTCCGCTCGCCCCCCCATTGTCGGCCACCACTTCGGCCGGGGCCCCGTCGGCGATCACCTCGACGCGGGCGCGGTCCTTGGTGTTGTCTTCGGCAAAGCTCATGAGGTAGTTGAACCGCAGGATGACCTCACCCGAATTGCAGTTCGAGACATCCAGGGGATCGCTGTCGAGCGAGTCCTGTTCTTCCTCCGCGCCGTAGTCGTTGCAGTCGGCGGGAGCACCCCAGCGGGCGTGGGCCGAGGGGTTGTGGCCGATGTCGGCGCTCGAGGGACAGGCGTTGGTGCCGTACCACTCGGCGTCGTCGCCACAGATGGGGAGCGGAGTGAAATTCGTATCGACAGCGCTCATCGTGTCGCAGAGGATGGTGCCGGGGAAGCAGTTCACCGAGTCGGTGCGAAACTTCACCTCCTCGCTCACGCAGCCGTTGACATCGATGGCCTTGATCTCCGGCTGCTTGGTGCCGCCCTGCTCAGTGACACCAAAGATGGTTCCACCCTCTCCCATGAAGATACCGCTGTGAAGCGTGCCGCCGATGATCTCGAACTTGTAGGGTGCCGTGCCGCCGTTGGCGGTGATGTTGGTTATGTAGGGGACACCGGAGTAGGCGTCGGGGAGTTGGTGCTGCTCGGGCGAAAGGGTGATGAACGGGCACTCGATATCGGGTGTATAGGAGATCGTGCCCGTGCACAGATTGTCGTCGGTGGCCGTGATGTCGAGAGCGAACATGCTCGACTCTTCGGGGGCTCCGGTGATCTCTCCGGTGTCGGAGTCGAGGGTGACGCCGGTTGGCAGCGATCCAGCCGTGACCGAATAGCTGTACGGCTCGGCGCCGCCGCTGGCCGTCACGGTCTCCGCGTAGGGCGCCCCCTGGGTGCCGTCGGGGAGGGTCGTGGGGCTCAAGGTGATGGTCGGGCAGCCGGTCGGGTCGACGATGAGAGTGTAGTCCTGTGACCCTTCGCAACCGAGATCGTCGGTGGCGACGATCGAAAACTGGGTGCTCCCGGCGGTGGTGGGGGTGCCGGAGATGTTGCCGCTCCCCCCGTCGAGGGACAGGCCGTCGGGGAGCAGACCCCCCAGGGCAAAAGTGTAGGAGCCGGTGCCGCCGCTGGCGCTCAGGGTCTCATCGTACTCGACGGTCAGCTCGCCGTTGGGGAGCACTGCCGGCGACAGGGTAACGGTCGGGCAGAGTGCGACCCGCTGGAAATAGACATCCATCTGCTCGATGTCCTCCACACCGTTTGAAATGGCGTTGCGACCATCGGTCCAGGTGACCAACGACTCGTTGCCGAGGCTGGTGTGGAAGTTGGAGTCCCCCGCAAAACAGTAGGCGGTGTTGGAGTCGACCTGGGTCGGCTGGGGGATCGGTCCATCGGAGATGGGCTCGTCGGGCAGAAAGGTGAGGCCGTTGTCGAGGCTGAGGCGTCCGTAGTACTCGTAGTCGAGACCGTCGGTGGTGTTGCGCCGGTCGTACCAGGTCGCCAATACATAGCCCTGCGAGGTCACCGAGATCGAGGGCTGCCACTGCACAACATTGTTTTTGAGCTCCTGGTCGGTGTTGAGCGGCGTCGCGGTCGACCAGCTGACGC
The DNA here is from genome assembly GCA_938016625.1 of uncultured bacterium. GTDB lineage: Bacteria > Acidobacteriota > Thermoanaerobaculia > Multivoradales > JAHEKO01 > M0029. The sequence goes on from CALILB010000426.1 coordinate 1,698, forward strand.
CGTTGTCAGGCGAGCGATGGTAGTAGATGTCACCCAGATCGCCCGGCGCCTGCCCGGCGCGGGCAAAAACGAAGTGCACCACGCCGCCTGGGCCCACCGCCCCCTGGCCCCACCCCATGTGTCGCCAGACTGGCGGCACCATGTAGAAGTAGTCACTGGCCGAGCACAGACCGGCACCGGGTGCAGGAAAGCCGGGTCCTGGGGACGAAGAGGACCAGCTGGCACCGCCATCGGTCGACTTGTAGACCCAGTTGATGCGGTTGTTGCCCGCGCCTCCCCCTTCGTCCATGCCGAAGACGAAGACGGTGTCGTCGATGTCCGAGCCACCGGTGATGTGGACGTTGCGGATGAAAAGAGGAGTCGTGCCATCGACGAGGACCTCGGTCCAGGCGCCCTCGTCAAAGTAGAGCACCTTGAGTATGCCGCCGGCGGCGAAGTCGTTGAAGGCGATGTAGCGGCGACCATAGAAGGCGCTCCCCGAGTCGTTGTCGACCCAGAGAATGGGGCGATCGTCGCCGGTACCGGAATGGGCGCAGGGCACTGTTTCGAGGGCCCAGGAGGCGGCGATAGCCGGCGTGGCCGAGCTCATGACGCCGATGCCCTGAGTGCCACAGTCCGACGTCAGGGTGACGGCCAGCCACACACCGGCGGAGTCATCGTAGGCGATGGCGGGGCTGCCAGAATCACCTTCAAACAGCGTCCCGAAAGGGTCGGGGTCCAACCGATCGAAGTTGATGCCCCCGTCGGTGGAGACTGACATGCCCGAGAGGCTCGCCGGCGCACCCTTGGTGTCGGTGTACACCGCCACCACATCATCGCCGTTGCCCCAGATCATGCTTCCCGCCTGAGTGACGGCGGGAAAGGCCGAGGACTCGTCGCCGGTGATGAGGTTGATGTCGGAGCCGCTGAGCAGGTAGGCAGGACCAGCCACTCGAGGCTCGGTAGCAGGCACCTCCTCAGGGTAGAAAGACTCGGGACGATCGCTGCAGGCCAGGGTCAATCTCGCGGCGCGCGGGTTCGCCTGCTTGTCGATGTGGAGCGCTTGGAGTCGCGCGCACTCCGCTGGATCGGTCTTCAACTCATTGAGATCGAGACCCCGGGCGGGAAGCGATATGAGTGCCGCGAACACCGCGAGCAAGCAAACGATCGTGTGGGATTTCTCTGTCATGGCTTTTCTCCACCGCGTGATGAGCGGGAGCGCGTACGGACCCTGACCCTTATGGGAATGATCGGGCGAGCGGTACTCCGGAGCAATGGAGCAAGCCACAAGCTGGCGGAGAAGAACGGCTCCAACGGGTGTCGGTTTAGCGATGAGTTGGTCAGTTTGGGCCGTGAGTTGGTGGTTTTGGCGATGAACTGGCCAAGTGTCTTCCTACTAGAGCAGAAGCCTGGGGTCGAGCGACAGATTCCACTCTGCCCTTGCGTTCAGGGTGGTAGAATTGGCTCGAGGCGGGCGGATTCCTCAGGTTCGAGGCCTTCGAGCATCCGACACCCAAGCGCGGAGGCAGGGCCTTGAAAAGCGACTCCCTAACCGGAAAAGACGAAATGAATGAGATCTTGGAGAAGGTGAGCCTCGCCCCCGAGGTGACGAAGTACATCGTTTCGGCGCCAAAGATCGCCCGCAAGCGGCGTGCTGGACAGTTCGTACTCGTCCGGCTCCACGAGGGTGGCGAGCGCATTCCACTGACCATCGCCGACGCCGATGCCGATCGCGGCACGATCACCCTGGTCGTGCAAGAGGTGGGTAAGACCACCGCCGAGATGAATCTCATGCGTACCGGCCAGCGGCTGGCCAACGTCGTCGGTCCCTTGGGCCTGCCAACCCACGTCGAGCGGATCGGCACCGTCGTTTGTGTAGGTGGAGGCATCGGCATCGCGCCGCTCCATCCGGTAGCCCAAGCGATGAAGGCCGAGGGCAACCGCGTGATCATCATTCTCGGTGCTCGCAGCCAAGACCTCCTCATCATGGAGGAGGAGATGGCCCGCATCAGCGACGAGTTGAGGATCTGCACCGACGACGGCTCCAAGGGGAGCAAGGGTTTCGTCAGCCAGGTGCTCCAGCAATTGATCGACAGCGGCGAGCCCATCGACCAAGTGATCGCTATCGGCCCCGCCATCATGATGAAGGTCGTCAGCGAGGTGACCCGGCCCCATGAAATCAAGACCATGGTGAGCCTCAACTCGGTGATGGTGGACGGCACCGGGATGTGTGGAGGCTGCCGGGTAGAGATCGACGGCGAGCCCAGGTTCGCCTGCGTCGACGGTCCCGACTTCGACGGTCACGCGGTCAACTTCGATCTTCTGATGCGACGTCAGGCGATGTATCGGGAACAGGAGAAACAGGCCATGGATCGCTTCATGGCCGATCACGAGTGCGAGCTGGAGATGGTGCCATGACCGGTCAGACCGAGAAGCGGAAGCTCACACCCAAAGAGCGGATGAAGATCCCGCGTCATGCGATGCGCGAGCAGCCACCGGCGGAGCGCCGCCGCAACTTCACCGAGGTGCCTTACGGTTACTCGCCCGAGGAGGCCGTTGCCGAGGCGGAGCGATGTTTGGCCTGTAGCAAGTCGACCTGTATCGACGGCTGCCCGGTGGCCATCAACATTCCAAAATTCATTGGTGAGATCGCCGAGGGCGACTTCCGCGCCGCAGCGCGCACGATGCGCGAGTCGAACCTCTTGCCCTCCATCTGCGGCCGGGTCTGCCCGCAGGAGGACCAGTGCGAGATCGAATGCGTCGTTGGCAAGAAGGGCGAGGCGGTGGCGATCGGTCGTCTGGAGCGCTTTATCGGGGATTGGGAGCGCGACACCGGCAACGTCGCGATCCCCGTGCGGGCTGCGCCCACGGGCCAGCGGGTGGCCGTCGTCGGCTCCGGCCCCGCTGGGCTCACCTGCGCTGCCGACCTCACCCGCCGGGGACACGAGGTCGTGGTCTTCGAGGCCTTCCACCGACCGGGCGGGGTCCTGGTCTACGGCATCCCAGAGTTCCGTCTGCCCAACGCCATCATCGAGGCCGAGCTTTCGCTGCTTGAGAAGATGGGTGTCGAGATCCGCTGTGACGAAGTGATCGGCATGACCGACTCGGTGGACGAGCTGTTGGGCGAGGAGGGCTTCGACGCTGTCTTCCTTGGCACCGGAGCCGGGTTGCCCTGGTTCATGGGCATCCCGGGCGAGAACAACTGCGGGGTCTATAGCGCCAACGAATTTCTGACTCGCGTCAACCTCATGGGTGCCGGTCGCGACGATGCCGCCGACACGCCGATCAAGCACATACGGCGCATCGCCACCGTGGGTGGCGGCAATGTGGCCATGGACTCGGCACGGACGGGTCTGCGTCTGGGCGCCGAGAAGTCCTATGTCGTCTACCGACGCAGCCGTCAGGAGATGCCCGCCCGCGACGAAGAGATCGCCCACGCCGAGGAGGAGGGCGTGGAGTTTCTATTCCTGAACAACCCCGTCCGCGTGCTGGGAAACGAGGAGGAGTGGGTGACCGGCCTCGAGTGTCTGCGCATGGACCTGGGCGAGCCCGATGCCAGCGGGCGT
>CALILB010000427.1 GCA_938016625.1 uncultured bacterium
GGCGGCTGGGTCGCCACCTCCGAGGCCCCATATGGCTCCTGCGAGGGTAGATTCTGAGCCACGGCGAACTGGCCCAGTGGAAGCGCCAGAGCAAAAACGAGACCTGCAAGTCTTGCCGGCATTCTCTTTCTCATCGGCTGAACAAGTCCTTCCCCGGTCCCGACCTCACCCACGCCCTTCAGGGTGTGGCTCCCTGGCGGGAACATACACGGATTCGGTGAAGCCAAGAGTCTTTCTTTAGCCTCCTTTCAAGTCAACCCTCCTGTGACGATCGAACACCATCGTCGAGAAGAGCGGCCGTAAAAAACTCGAACTCTACTTGAAGACGTTCAGCAGCTTCAGGATCCAGATGAGTATGGCGGCGCCGACCACGGCGATGATCCAGCGCACGATGGCGCCACCGCCAAGACCCAGAGTGCCGGCGAGCCAGAAGCCGAGGGACGAGCCGACGATGCCGACGATGACGTTGGCGATGATGCCCATCTGGGCGTCGGTCTTCATCACCAGGCTTGCAGCCCAGCCCACAACTCCACCAATAATCACCGTAATCAGGATGTTCATCAGAATTCCCCCTTCTTATCGAGCGCCGTCGGCAGTTGACTCTGCCGCGACAAATTCCCCTTCAAAAACGGAACCATCTCACGGTAGCAATCCTGGTAGTGTCGGTCAAGCTGGAAGGAGAGTGACTCATGACCCTGGACAACAGATTCCGGATCTCGACGATCCTGATGACGCTGATCGCCGCGGTTGCCCTGCTCGGGTGCCAAGCAAAGAGCCCGGCCCCGGCCAACGAAGCCGATACGGCAACACCTGCGTCCGCCGCTGCCGACACGGCAGGAGCACCGTCCACCGACGAGTTGGCCAACGCCACCTACGAAGGGATCAATGACCAGCCGGTGACGCTGGCCGATGGTGGCTGGGAGGGCGAGCCCTTCGAACCGGGGGCTGCCAGCCGTCCGACGGTCGGGTTGGTAAAACATTTCTGGATGGGTGGCGATCTCGACGGCGACGGCACCGAGGAGGCGGTAGTCCTGTTGTGGAAGAACGAGGGTGGCACGCAAACCAACAACTACGTGGCGGCGATGGGTCGACGCGACGGCGAGATCGTCAACCTCGGCACCACCCTCATGGGTGATCGGGTGCAGCTCAAAGAGGCCCGCATCACCGACGGGAAGATCGAGCTGGATGTCGTGCAGACGGGTCCCGAGGATGCAGCCTGTTGCCCCTCGCAGATGGCGACACGAGTCTGGGCCCTGGATTCGAACGGTCTCGCCGAGGTCGCCTCGGAGGTCACCGGCACTCTATCCATCGAGGATCTCGGCGGTCCCGAGTGGGTGTTGACGCATTTCAATTGGGACGAGCCGGCACCGGCCGAGCCCGAAGTGACGATGGTCTACGAGGAAGGACGGTTGGCCGGCAGCAGCGGATGCAACCGCTACACCGCCGGTGTCGAGGCGGGCGAGACGCCGGCAGATCTCGTCCTGGGTCCGGCCGCCGGTACCCGGATGGCCTGTCCCGACGAGCAGATGGCGGTCGAGAACCACTTTCTCGAGCAGTTTGGAGCGGTCAGCGGCTTTGGCTTTCTGGCCGGCAAGCTGGGTCTGACCTGGAACACCGACGACGGCTCGGGTGTCATGCTCTTTCGACCCCGGGAGCTTTCGGAGGGGGAGCCCTCGGAAGGCTGAGAGGTACCAGCGGCGCTATCGGCCGGCGGGCACCGCGCGCCGAAGGCGCGTGGTCGGGCCGGCCGCTCCTAGCTGTTCGACTCCATCTCTTCGACGAGCTGTCTGAAGTTCCTCTCACCCAGGGCCTCTCGTGCCGCGGTCTGGAGATCACCCATGACTTCCTCGATCGTCCTCTCGAGTGGCTCCGAGGGCCCCAGCGGATCCGAGGAGGATCGAACAAACACCTCCAGCACGTCGGCCAACTTGACCTGATCGAGGGACATCGATGGGACCAGGCCCTCACTCCCCGAAGCGGTGACCGCTCGGCGCACCAGATCCGATTCGATCAGGAATCCCACGATCGTCTCGGCCGTCTGCTGCGAGATCAGCAGCCGCTCGGCGAGGTACTCGGTCGCCGGCGGCTCGGCTCGGTCGTGGAACTTCTGGGCGATGAGGGCATAGGTTTTGAGTGTCAGCGACAGGCGGCCTTCTTTTGGCCCGTCTCCGAGGCGCAGGTCCTTTTCCAGAAAATCGAAATGCTGGTGGGTGTAGGCAATTACCAGACCCAGCAGCACGATGACCCAGGTGACATACAACCAGACCAGAAAAATGGGGATCGCCGCCAACGAGCCATAGAGGATCGAATACCGGGCCGACTGACCCACCGAGTTGGCAAAGACGTTCTTGGCCATCTCCCAGCCGATACCCGCCACCAGCGCTCCAAACAGAGCGCTCCGCCACCTGACACGGGTGTAGGGGACGATCATGTAGAGCAGAAGAAAACCGAGGAGCGTGAGTGTCAGGGGTAGTGACCAGTCGAGCGTTCTGCGGATCAGAGTGCGGTCGAGGATGGTGCCGGAGAACAACAACGCCTTGATCCGCGCCGAGACCGAGAGACTCGCACCCAGAAACAGCGAGCCCAGCACCAGCACCGAGGTGTAGGCGGTGATCTTGCTTAGGTACCGGCGGCGGCGCTGCACATGCCAGATGTCGTTGAAGTTGGATTCGATGCCGTTGAGCAACAGCAGCGCGGTGATGGCCAGCAAGGCAAAGCCGAGAATGCCGAACGTGCCGGCGTTCTCGATGAGCTCGTCGAGGATGACGCTGAGCTCTTCCTGGCGGGTGGGGAGGAATCGGTCGACCACAAGCTGCTGGACACTCCGCTTGAGGTCGTCCAGGGCACCAAAGGCGGTGAACAGGGCAAAGAGAACGGCCGCCAGCGGGACGATGGCCAGCAGGGTCGAATAGGCCAGACCCGAGGACCGGATAACGACCTTGTCTTGTTTGAACTGCTTCCAGACGGCCTGAATGAAGTGCCAGACCCGAATCAGGATCCTCTGAAGGTTGTCGGGCATGGTACCGAGATTAGCACCGCCGGCCTCCGGCGCTGCGGTGGCAATCGACGGCAAGCGGAACGGGGGGCGGTCAGCCGGATCCGGTCTCGAGCTCCCGGAGGAGTTGTTGTACCCGCGGATCCTGGGGGGCCAACTCGTAGAGCTTGCGCGCATACTCGCCGGCCGCTACCGAATTGCCCCGGTCGCGGTTGATGAGCGCCAGGATCCAGAGCAGCTCGCGGTCCGCCGGATGACGTCGATGGGCGGCCGTCAACACTTCGAGGGCCGCATCCTTTTGGCCGAGGTCGTTGAGGGCCACACCATGGACAAAAGCGTACCGTGGCTCCTCGGGTTGGAGCTCCGCCGCGCGCCCGAGCGCCGCAAGCGCCTCCTCCGGCCGTCTTTGGCGGACAAGGACGAGACCGAGGGCGTGGTAGACCTCGCCGCTGTCGGGCTCCACCTCCAATGCCTCTCTCAGTACCGCTTCCCCCTCGTCATCCCGGCCTTGCTGCCGGTAGACGTCCGCGAGATTGACAAAGGCGGGAACAAAGTAGGGCTCGATCTCCCTGGCTTTCTCGAAGGCGGCCTCCGCCTCCGCCAGTTCCCCGCGAACGGTGTGCAACCAGCCGAGATTCAAGTGCCCCTCGGCTCGATCCGCATTGATGAGCTGGGCCTCGCGATACTCGTCGAGGGCCCCTGCAAGCATCGTCTTCTGCCGGGTGTCGAGCATCGTCTCGGGCACCGGTGCCACCAGCCGCGCCGCTTCGAGCCTTACCAGTCGAACCGGGTCGGAAAGTAGCGGTGTGGCCAGTCGAAGCCGGGTCTGGGCGTCGGTCGGCTCGAGCGCCCGCAACGCGGCGGCACGAACAAGGGGATCGGCATCCCCAAGCGACAGCTCCACCGTCGCCAGCGAGCTCGGTGTGAGGTATCGCTGCAGTTGATGAAGCGCCGTCGCCCGCACGATGGCGGCCATCTCGGCGTCCTCGACCAGTTTCACCAGCGCCGCTTCCGCCTCCGGCAGACCCACTCTGCCGGCATGCAAGACCTCGCCGTAGCGGGGCTCGGCCCTGCGCTCGGGTCCATACCACTTGGCAACGGCGTCGATCGACCACTGGATCGGTTTGTCCTGGTGACACTGGCTGCAGGCATCGGTGATCCCGAGCTCGAGCGACAAATCGGGCCTTGGCACCCGCAGGCTGTGGTCGTGCCGTGGGTCGACCACCATGTAGTTCTTGGGGGGCATGTGACAGTCGACGCAGAAGGCTCCCGGGGTATCCGGTTTGTGGAAGTGGTGCTCGGGGCTCGCAAACATCTTTGGCGAATGGCAACGGACGCAAGCGGCATCCCCCGGGAAATGGAGCTCGAGATTGTGGGGGTCGTGACAGTCGCTGCAGGTCACACCCTGCTGATACATCTTGCTCTGGAGAAAGGAACCGTGGACATAGACCTCTTCCACGATCTGGCCGTCGGCGTCATAGAGTCCCTCTTCGAGCAGCGCCAGACGATGGGTGTCCAGCAACGGGCGATCGAATAGATAGTCCTCGCTGATCACACCCCGACGGGAGTGACAGCGCGCACAGGTCTCCATCTCGGTGGTCTCTACCGGTAGACCCAGTCTCACCCCGCTACCGGTCTCGGGGCTGATGGTCCAGGTACCCCGCCCCGGATCCTCCAACCGCACCGCCAATCCCATGTGCTCGTGCTCGAAGGGCGGCGTCACCCCCGCGGTGACGGCCTTGGCCCAGGCGAGATGCTCCGAGCCCGGCCCGTGACAGGCCTCGCACGAGACATCGAGCTCCGACCAGGTGGTCTCGTAGCGGTCCCCCTCGAGCTGGTAGGCCTTACGCAGGTTGGTCGAGTGGCACTCGGCACACATGTAGTTCCAGTTCTGATAGATCCCGGTCCAGTGCAGGGGATCCTGCCAATCTATCTTCTCTTCGGGGTAAAGGTGGAACCAGCGCTGCCCCCCATCTTCGGCGGCTCGAGTGTCCCAACAGATCGGCAGCGCCTGATAGCGGCCGCCGGGGAACTCGATCAAGTACTGCTGGAGCGGAACCGCACCAAACGTGTAGGCGATCTCGTAGTCATGGAGCTCGCCGTCGGGTCCGTCGGTACGGACAAAGAACTTGTCGCCCTTGCTGAAGAAGGTCGAGGTCACCCCGTTATAGGTAAAGGTGGCGTCGTCGAAGTCGCCCAGAACCGTGCGCTCGTTCGCCTCCTGCATGGCGAGGTCGTGATGCGATCCCTCCCACATCCGGTTCTCGATCTCGTGGCACCGGATGCAGCTCTCTCTGCCCACAAAGGTCGCCTTCTCGGCGATATCGACCGAGGGGACCTCCTTCGTCACCTCCGGCTCGCCGCCGCAGCCGCCATTGAAAAGGACGACCACGCCCAGCACGGCAAGCAGACCTGCCCCGACACTCATGACCCTTCCGAAGTGGCTCAGCACGAACTTGCTCCTCCGGCGACTATTGCACCACAGCAGGGTCCAAGGTGGGAAGACGGCAGACGAATTCCATTATCGAACTCATCGTCCCGGAAGCGAACACCAGCGCCCTTCTCATCTCGGACAACAAGACTCCTAGAATCAGACATTTAGGCTAGTCAGGGCAGCTGGCACGGGGCGTGCTATCGAGACCACCGAGGTTCAATACATGGACGTAAAACGAGACGATCTGAAACGACAGCGGAAGCGGAAACAGACGATTCTCATCGGTACCGCGCTGGCGGCGGTCGTCCTGGTGTCGATCGGCCTGGCACAACTCGAGCCGGCCGCACCCACCGCCGACGCCGACACGCTCTATCTGTCGACCGTCCAACGGGGGGAAATGCTCCGTCAGGTCAGGGGTCCGGGCACTCTGGTGCCCGAGAGCCTGCAGTGGGTCACTGCCGCCACCGAGGGCCGGATCGAGGGCATCCGAGTCCTGCCGGGATCGCAAGTCGATGCCACAACGGTGCTGCTGGTGCTCTCCAACGCGGAGCTCGAGCAGCAGATCGTCGACGCCAAGTCGGCGCTGCGGGCCGCCGAGGCCGACTACGTCATGTTGCAGGCGCAGCTCGACAGCCAGGTCCTGACCCAGGAATCGGCCGTCGCCCAGGTCGCCTCCCAGTTCAATCAGGCCAAGCTCCAGCAGGTCGCGAATGAGCGTCTGCTGTCCGAGGGCCTCCTGCCTGAGCTCCAGTACAGACAATCGCTCCTGGCGACCGAAGAGCTCGCCCGATTGCACGAGATCGAGCAGGAGAGACTCGAGAAGGCGCGGCACTCGACCCAGGCGCAGCTCGACGCCGGACGCAGCCGCCTGGAGCAGCAACGGGCCCTGTCCGCTCTGCGCCAGCAGCAGTTCGACTCGCTCGAGGTGCGGGCGGGGATGACCGGGGTGCTGCAGGAGGTAAGGGTCGAAGAGGGCCAGCGGGTCACGGCCGGCGCCATCCTCGCCCAGGTCGCCCAACCCGGCCGGCTCAAAGCGGAGCTGCGGATTCCCGAGACCCAGGCCAAGGACCTGCAAATCGGTCTTACGGCCTCGATCGACACCCGCAACGGTGTGGTCGAGGGTCGGGTGACTCGCGTCGATCCGGCCGTGCGCGAGGGGAGCGTCACAGTCGACATCGCCTTCGACGCTCCGCTACCCAAAGGCGCCCGACCCGACCTGCGGGTCGACGGCACGATCGAGATCGAGCGCCTCGACGACGTTCTTTTCGTGGGCCGTCCAGCCTACGGCCA
>CALILB010000428.1 GCA_938016625.1 uncultured bacterium
CGTCGACGGAGTGAACTTCAAGCTCCGCCGCTATTTGCTGGGCAAAGGCGCGGTGGGCGATCAACGGGTTGTTCGCATTCTGGGCCTCGGCGAGACCCACGATGGCCAGATCCTGATCGTCGATGCCGGTGGCAGCCCGGACGCCGAAGGCATCGCCCGCATCGACGGTATGCTCAGCCACTCGCGGATCCTCGACGGCATCGGCGCCCCGGGCGCCCTCTAGAACCCACTCCATTCGACTCTCCGACACTGCACTGGCGAAGAGTAGAATCCGTGGATGGACTCCCGGGTTCAGGTCTTCGGTTTGGGCCAGTGCTGTATTGATTATCTGGGTCGAATCGAGGCCTACCCCCCACCCGACAGCAAGTGCGAGTTCTCCGACCTGGTTGTGCAGGGAGGCGGACCCGTGGCGACCGCCCTCGTGGCCCTTGTCCGTTGGGGGACGAGTTGTGCCTTCGCGGGCGTGATCGGGGACGATCGATTTGGCACCCTGATCCGGCAGTCCCTCGAACAGGAAGGGGTCGACACCGAGGGTCTGCTGACCCGAGAAGGTGGCGAATCGCAGTTCTCTTTTGTCGTTGCCGAGCGGGGCCTCGGGAGGCGAACGCTCTTTTGGCGACGCCCGACCGGCTCGCCGCCGACAGTCGACGAGGTCGACCACGATCTGCTGGGTCGAGCCGAGGTCTTTTACACCGATGGCCTCTTTCCCGAAGCCAGCCTGGCCGCAGCGAAAGCGGCCAAGGACGCAGGTGTGCCGGTCGTGGTCGATGCCGGCTCGGTGCGTGAGGGACGGCTGGAGCTCGCCCGCCTTAGCGATCACTTCATCACCGGCGAGGATTTCGCCAGTGCATACGCGAGCGACGTCGCCCCGCTCGAGGTCTGCCATCGGCTCGCCGCGTTGGGTCCGAGTGTCGTCGGCGTTACCCTGGGTGCACGGGGATACGTGGCGGTAGCCGACGGGATGGAGATCGAGCGGGCCGCCTACCCGGTGACGGCCGTCGACACGACCGGCTGCGGCGACATCTTCCACGCCGGATACACCTATGGTCTTCTTCGCGGCTGGGGTGTCGAGAAGCGGCTCGATTTTGGTGCCTGGGCGGCGTCGAGGGTAGCCCTGAAGCTCGGCGGCCGCACCGCAATCCCGGCACCCGAGGAGTGGAGCGGGTTCGCGCTCTAGGAGGCGAAGACGGCAGATGTATCCTGGCCGAGGGCGAGCTGTAGAATCCGCTCCTGGCTGGCCGCCGAGCGCGGCAAGATCCCCTGCAGGGTCCCTTCGTGCATCACCGCCACCCGATCGGCCAGGCCGAGCAGCTCAGGCATCTCACTCGAGATCAGCACCACGGCCACCCCTTGCTCGACCAGCTCGCCGATCAGCTCGTAGATTTCGGCTTTGGCTCCCACGTCGATGCCACGGGTGGGCTCGTCGAACAATAGCACCCGGCAACGGGCCGCGAGCCAGCGGGCCAGGACCACCTTCTGTTGGTTGCCGCCGGATAGATTCACCGCTTCCTGATCCAGTGAGGCGGCACGAATACCGAGCTTGTCGACCATGGTCCCGGCCCGCTCGACCTCGGCTCCGAGATCGAGCACACCAAAACGGGCGAAGTCGTCGAGGGTCGTCAAGGTGATGTTCTCGGTAACCGAGCGCTTGAGTAGAAGTCCCTGCAACTTGCGGTCCTCGGTGAGGAATCCCAGACCCGCCGCGATCGACGCGGTTGGTTGGTGTCCCGGAAGATCCTGACCGGTCACTTGGACAGTGCCGCTGTCCGTGGGGTCGGCGCCGAAGATGGCTCGGGCCAGCTCGGTTCGCCCTGAGCCCATCAAGCCGGCCACACCCAGAATCTCTCCCGAACTGACCGTGAAGGTGGTTGGTGAAAGAACACCCTCGCGACCAAGGTCCTCAACCTCCAGAACCGCTTCGCCGGTCGACACTTCGCGTTTGGGGATCTGTTCGGCAATGGTGCGGCCTACCATCAGCTGGATGAGCTCGCTTACCTCGGTCTGCTCCACCTCCCGTGTTCCGACCGTATGACCGTCGCGCATGACGGTCACCCGGTCACCGATGGCAAAGATCTCTCTCAATCGATGCGAGATGTAGATGACAGGCACTCCGCGCCGACACAAACTGCGGACTGCCTCGAACAGGGCTTCGATCTCGCTGCGAGACAGCGCCGCTGTCGGCTCGTCCATAACCAGCAATCGGATCTGCTGGCGCAGCGCCCGCGCTATCTCCACCAGCTGCTGCTCGGCTACCGACAGCCTAGACACGGGAGTGTCCGGGTCAACGTCACAGCGCAGCTGGTGAAGAAGGTCGCGTGAACCTTGACGAATAGTCTCGCTCTCGATGAGCCCAGCGCGGATCGGCTCATGACCGAGAAATATGTTCTCGCCAGCGGTCAGGCCGGGAACCAAGTTGAGCTCCTGGTGGATCATCACCAGTCCTTGCCGCTCGGCGTCCAACGGGCTGGCCGGTTGACTGATCTCACCCGCAAACTCCACCCTGCCCGCATCGGCCCGGTACTGGCCGCAGAGGACTTTCATCAGGGTGGATTTGCCGGCGCCGTTCTCACCCAGCAACACATGGACTTCACCCGGCAAAACCTCGAGCTCGGCTTCCCGGAGCGCCTGGACCCCGGGGAAGCTCTTGATGATACCGAGCATGCGGAGAGCCGGCTCGGTGACCGTCATCGCTCCTCCACTCCATCGGCAGTGTCTTGTCCCTTTTGCTCGAAGCTGTCGATACTGTCTCGGTCGATCAATTCCACCCGCGTGAGGATCTCCTCGGGTGGTGCCTCCCCGTTCCGCAGCAGCTCGACGGCGTGGCGAACCCCCAGCCGACCCATCTCACCGGGGAACTGGGCCACCGAGCCCAGCAGGCGTCCCGAGCGGATGTTGGTCAGGGCGTCCGGGATGGCGTCGAAGCCGATCACATCGATCTCATCCAGACGGCGGGCGGCGGCTACGGCCTCCAGCGCCCCCAGAGCCATTTCGTCGTTGGCCGCAAAGATGGCTTCCAGATCGGGATGGGCCTGCAGCAGGTTCTCCGCTACGGTGTAACCTCGAGCCCGCTCCCAGTTGGCGGTCTGGCTGGCCACAACCCGCATGCCCGGGTGGGCCTCGATGCCGGCGAGGAAACCCAGCCGGCGCTGATCGGCCGTCTCGTGCCCCGAGATCCCCTCGATGATGACGAGGTTGCCCGTACCACCGAGCTTGGCTGCGAGGTAGCGACCGGCAACCGCTCCGCCTTCGAAGTTGTCCGAGCCGATGTAGGTGAGTACCCGAGCCCCGACGGACTCGGCGGCGGCCTGGTCGATCCGGGTGTCGAGTAGGAGTACCGGAATGTTGGCGTCGTTGGCCTTGCGAATGGCCGGCACCAACTCCTTCGAGCCGGACGGTGACAGCAGGATGGCATCCACCTGTTGCTGTATAAGGTTCTCGATGATCTGGTACTGGCGCTCGACATCCGTCTCGCGGTCGGCGGCGAGAGAGACGAGACGAACGCCCTGTATGGCGGCCTCGCGCTCCGCCGCTTCCTGCATATCGGCCCAGAAGGGGGAGTTCAGCGCCTTGGGCACAAACGCCACGGTCAGGCCCTTCTCCTGGTCGGGTACTGCCGAGGCCACCCGGAATCCGATCGCGGCAGCCACCAATACCACCGAGGCGAGGACGATAAGCGCGAGCTTGCGATAGCGTCTCCAGCCCGCCGGCGGCCTGGCACTATCGGCGCGGTGGCGGGCGCGGTCGAGCACCACCGCCGCCACCAGAACACCGCCGACCACCATCCCTTCCAGCGCCGATGGCACATTCAGGGCGTTCAGACCGTTGCGCAGCGTGCCCATGATCAGCGCCCCGATCAGGGTACCCAGCACCCGACCCTCGCCTCCCATCAGACTCACCCCACCGATAACCGCCGCGGCAATGGCGTAGAGCTCGTACATCTCGCCCGACAACGGTGAGGCGGCATTGAGCCGCGAAGTCATGAGCACGGCCGCCACCCCGGCCATCAGACCCGACAGACCATAGATGGCTACCTTGTAGCGGCCTACCGGCACCCCGGAGAGCCAGGCCGCCTGCTCGTTACCACCGATGGCGTAGCTGTAGCGGCCAAGCTTGGTGCGAGTGAGCACCAGGTGGGCGAAAAGATAGAGCACCGCCACCACCAGGACCAGCACGGGGATGCCGGCGACGTTGCCGGAGAGGGCGCGGAAGGATTCGGGCAGACCGCTGATCGGTTTGGAGCCGGAGTAGATCTTGGCCGCACTGCGCGCCATGAGCATCATGCCCAGGGTGGTGATGAACGGGGGGATGCGGCCGAGGGTGGTGATCAACCCATTGAGGATGCCGCACCCGAGCCCTACCAGAAGACCAGCGCCGATGGCGAGCATGGGGGAATGTCCGGCAACCAGCAGGTCGGCCACCACCAGACCGCAGAACGCCAGGATGGAGCCCACCGACAGGTCGATTCCTCCAGAGATGATCACAAAGGTCAGACCAATGCCGAGGATGGCATTGATGGCCGACTGCTCCATCACATTGAGCAGGTTGTCGGTGCC
>CALILB010000429.1 GCA_938016625.1 uncultured bacterium
TCACCATCCACTCGATCGAAAACACCGAGGCCGGGCAGTTCATCACCATGGAACTGGTCGAGGGTCACAGCCTCGACGAGATGATCACGGCCGACGGGTTGTCGCTCGAAGGTCTGCTGGAGATCGCCGAGCCGCTGGTCAAGGCGCTGGCCGCCGCCCACCAGAAAGGGATCACTCACCGGGATCTCAAACCGGCCAATATCATTGTGACCCCCGATGGCGTGGTCAAGATTCTCGACTTCGGTCTGGCCAAGCTCCAGCATGGGCTCGAATCGGCGGAGGAACGCGATCTCCCGACCCAGGCCCTGACCCAGGAGGGGATGGTGGTCGGCACCGTGCCCTACATGTCGCCCGAGCAAGTCCAGGGCATGGCGATCGACCACCGCACCGACATCTTCTCGGTCGGCGTCATCCTCTACGAGATGGCCACCGGCAAACGGCCTTTCAAGGGTGAGAGCTCGGCTTCGCTCATCTCCGCGATCCTCCGCGACACCCCTGCCTCGGTCACCGAGCTGAGGGGTGATGTGCCGCGGGATCTGGCGCGAATCATCGGTCTCTGTCTGGAAAAAGAGCCCAAGCGGCGTTACCAGGCGGCCGAGGAGTTGCTGGAAGACCTCGAGAAGACAGGTGGAGACAAGGCCAAGACCAAGGAGGACACGGGTCGCTCGGTCGCCGTGCTTCCATTTGTCGACATGAGCCCCGAGAAGGATCAGGACTACTTCTGCGAGGGCCTGGCGGAGGAGCTCATCAACGCCCTGGTCAAATCCGAGGATCTGCGGGTCGCTTCCCGCACGTCTTCCTTCCGCTTCAAAGGCACCCAGACCGATGTGCGCGAGATCGGCCGTCGGCTCAACGTCGGCACGGTGCTCGAGGGTAGTGTCCGCAAAGCGGGAGACCAACTGCGGATCACCGCCCAGCTGATCAACGTCGCCGACGGCTACAACCTCTGGTCCGACCGCTACGACCGGGAGCTGAAAGACGTCTTTGCCATCCAGGACGAGATCGCCGGCAGCATCGTCGTGGCGCTGCAGGCCACGCTCAGTCCCAAAGAGAAGCGGGCGGCTGAGAAGGGCGCGCCGGTCGACGTCCAGGCCTACGACTACTATCTCAGGGGTCGCAAGTACTTCTACGAGTTCCGCGAGAAGAGCTTCCAGCTGGCACGGCAGATGTTTACGCGCGCCAGTGTGCTCGATGAAGGGTACGCCCGCGCCTACGCCGGGGTGGCCGACTGCTGCTCGATCCTCTACATGTACTACGACGCCAGCGACGAGAATCTCAACGACGCGGACACGGCCAGCCGCAAGGCGGTCGAGACCGACCCGGAGTCGGCGGAGGCTCACGCTTCGCGCGGGCTGGCGGTGTCGCTGAGCAGCGAGTACGAAGAGGCCAACAAGGAGTTCGAACAGGCCATCGAGCTCAATCCAAAGCTCTTCGAGGCCCACTACTTCTACGCCCGCTCGCTCTATTCCCAGGGCGACATGGAGAGCGCGGCCAAACGATTCGAGGAGGCTTCGAAGGTCAACCCCGAGGACTACCAGAGCCCGCTGTTCCTGGCTCAGGCCTATCTGGCCCTCGGTCGACGCGCCCACGCCAGCGCCAGCTTCAAGCGCGTCGTCGAGATCGTCAAGCGCCACCTGGCCTTCCACGCCGACGATGTGCGCGCGCTCTATTTGGGTGCGGGGGCACTGGTGGAGCTGGGTGAGATGGAGCTCGCCCAAAGTTGGGTCGACAAGGCCCTGGCCATCGATCCCGACGACCCTTCGGTGCTCTACAACGTCGCTTGCAGCTACGCCCAGCTGGGTGAGAACGACAAGGCGATCGACTGTCTGGAGAAGTCGATCACCACCGGTATGGGCCAGAAGGAGTGGATCGAGCACGACCCCTACTTCGACCCGCTGCGCAAGCATCCCCGCTTCCAGGCCCTGCTCGAGCGCCTGGATCAGATGTCACCGGACTCCTAGCGCTGGACCCTCGATTCAAGCCCCCAAGCCCTCAAGCCCATAAGAAAAGGGCGCACCGCCAAAGTGCGCCCCGCCGCCTCTTCCGACCGTTGTCGACCGGCTAGGACTTGTACATCGCGCCGAGCACGGCGCCTAGGATCACCGAGCCGATGAGGTTAATTCCGCCCCAGCACCAGCTCAGGTAGTAGGGAAAGCCCTCGAGCACGAGTGGGTTGTAGAACGACCGGAAGAAGAGTACACAACCCAGAAAGAGACCAAAGGTAACCCCACCTTTGATCCCCGCCGGCCAGGATCCCCGCGTTCTGGCGAAGAAGATGGCCGACACGATCCCGATGACAATGCCGACCAGGAAGAAGTAGGCGACGCCCGCTTCCTCCTGAGTGAACACCTCGTAATTCTTGTAGGTGTTCGCCATGATCTTGCCGTGCATGATCCAGTCGGCAAGTGTGAGGACAACGCCACCCACAACACCCGAAATTATGGCCTTGGTCCAGTTCATGAACCCTCCTTTCCCCCATTCGAGTCCAGCTGGTTAACCGATTGGCCTAGCTTACCCTGTAGGCCCTGATCCGCCAAAGAAGGGTACGGGCTAGGGTATATCCAGACAATCGATGCGCCAGGCGTCGAGGTCGAGGTTCTTTTTGAGCCAGGAGAAGCCCTTGGCGTTGGCCACCGGGCAGAAGGTGGCCGGATCGCCCGTGTACTCGACCCCAAAGACCGCCTTGCCGGCGGTGATGAACGGGTCCAGCAGATCGCACTCGTCGTACTCGAAGCACTGCTCGTTGAGCGCCCAGTCGAACTCGCCAAGGAGCTCGCCCACCTGCTCGAGGTCGTTCTTGAGCCCCACCGACAGCCCCCGGGCGTGGGCGGCACCCGCCAGAAACCGGTTGTAGCGGAGCTGATCGGCGGCGGTGAGCGGAAAACCCGTGTTGTTGGTGTAGCCGTCGACGTTGTCGGGCTCGACCCCGCGGCAGCGCTTCTCCACCGCCAGATCGAGCCGCGCCTCCATGATCAGCCCGATCAGATCCAACCGGCGGATGTCGAGCCACTTCTCATCCGGCCAGCCGCTCAGGGTATTGCCCAGAACCTCGGGCGGAAAATCATCCTTGTCGGGCCGCCAGTCCTCCCAGCTGCCGGCGCTGAAGTAGCAGATGACGGTTCGTCCGGCCTCCCGCAGCCCGTCGATCACCCCCT
>CALILB010000430.1 GCA_938016625.1 uncultured bacterium
TTTTGATCTCCTGCAGATCCTTCTGGATCTGCTCCTGACCCTTCTTGAGGGCTTCGATCTCGTTGCGCAGCTCCTGGTCCGAGCTCTGCGCAAAACCGGTCGAGCTCGCCAGGAGGGCGAGCGCAAGGGCACCGGTGACTACTTGGCCTGAAAATCTCTTCATTTTCTCGAGCTCCCTTCTCAGAACTGCGGGCAAAGATAGCGAAGCCGGCTGGGCAGGTCAACCAAAAGTTCCACAGTGCTTGACAAAAGGAGGGAGGTGGCGTACGCTATACCAAGAAGTATGACAGAGTATGACAGTCGGTCATGAGAACAAAATCGCGGCTGACCATCACCCTCCCACCCGATCTGGTCGAGCGCTTGGACCGGATGATCGATCACCAGACGGTCCGCAACCGCTCCCACGCCATCGAGCTCCTCATCCGCCAGGGTCTGATGCCGGAGGTGACGACGGCCATCGTGCTGGCGGGCGGCGAGCACCAGGGGATCGGTAACCCGGCGCTGGCACCGGTCGGGGGACAGGCGCTGATTCTGCTCACTCTGCGACACCTGGTCGGCTTTGGGATTCGCAACGTCCTGCTTCTGGCCGGTCGCCATGAGCCCGAGATCCGGGAGGTCCTGGGAAACGGCGAGGGTCTTGGGGTGGGCATCCAATACCTTGCGGAGAAGCGGCCGCTGGGCACCGCGGGAGCGCTAAAGAGCGCCGAGTCCCATCTGCCGGACTCGCCGGTGCTGGTGGTTCACGGCGATGTCCTCACCGACATCGACATCAGCGAGCTCATCTCCTTTCACCTGAGTGAGGGTTGCCTGGCGACCATGGCGGTGAAACCGCGCAATGCGGAGAAGGACTGCGGGCAGGTCATGCTCCAGGGCAATCGGATCACCGACTTCTACGACAACGGCAAGGAGCAGGGGATCAGCATCGTCAACACCGGACTCTATGTGCTCCAGCCCGAGGTCTTCGGGATGATCGAGGAGGGCAAAGAGTCGAGACTGGAGACCGATGTCTTTCCCATCCTGGCTCGGATGGGAGAGCTCAGCGCTTTCTTTTTCCAGGGAATCTGGTTCGACGTCCGAACCGAGGAGAACTACCAGCGGGCCAAGGCGCGCTGGCAGCAAAAAGGAGTCTTTCGCCATGCCCGAGAAGCGTGACCCTTCGCAGACAGCTCCGCAGAGCTCTACCGCCGAGGAGGAGGTGCAGGGAATGGGCCGCACGAGGTGGTGGAGACGCTTGGCCGGCGGGAGCTCGGCACGCCGGACACCGATCCTGCAAGGACCGGCACTGCGCCGTATTGGTGACCTGCTCGGCGACTACTCCGAGCAGACCGGCGCCTTCTTCTGATCCGGAGATCGGTCCGCGGGCCGACGAAGCGGCCGGCCTCCGTGCCGGCCGCCCCTACCGTTCGACCCTTCCCCTCGCCATCGAGGCGAATATCCCGCCAAAACACAACGCCGCAAAGAGCCCAAAGGAGATCCGCATGGCCTCCAGGAACAGACCCTGATTCTGGCTGCTGATCTCGGCGGACCCCATCAGCACCGCCAGCACCGTCATCACCAGACCCATCGACACCATCATCCCGACATGGCGCATGGTGCCGACCATGGCGCCGGCGACACCAAAAAAGCGTCTCTCGACCGCGCCCATGATGGCATTGGTGTTGGGCGAGGAGAAGATGCCAAAGCCCAACCCGAGGACGGCCAGGCAACCGACGACGAGTCGCAACGGCGTCTCCTCGTCGAGGAAGACGAGCAGGACGAGGCCCAGAAACGTGATCGCCATGCCCAGAGAGGCGACCGTTCGCGGCTCGCTCCGATCCGAGAGCTTGCCGGCGAGCGGCGAGACCAGAGCCTGCACCACCGGTTGTGCGATCAGCACGAGACCGGCATCCTGCGGCGCCAATCCACGGACCCTTTGCAGGTAGAGGCTGAGCAGAAAACCGACGGCAAAGGTGGCGGCGTAGTTGATCAGTGCCGCCAGGTTCGACATGGCAAAGACGGTGTTGTGGCGGAATAGGTCGATCTCGAGCACCGGATGGTCGATCCGCGACTCGTAGCGGACAAACAAGATCAGGCTGACGAGACCCACGACCAGGAGCGTGACCGCCATCGCCGAAGGCAGCCGGGCCAAACCAAGCATCATCGTCAGCAGCGCCACTCCCAGCAGCGCGGAGCCGGCGAGGTCGAAGCGCGCACCCTTGGCATCGGCCCAATCGCCCTCGAGCATCCAGAAGCTGATGGCAAGAATGAAGAGCCCCACCGGCACGTTCATCCAGAACACATAGCGCCAACCCAGGTGACCGGTGATCAGCCCGCCGATGTAGGGTCCCATTGAGAGGCCAAGATAGACCGCGGCCACATTGAGGCCCAGAACCGCACCGCGCTTTCCCGCCGGATAGACCGAGATGAGGATGGGAAGGCCGGTGGCAAAGACCATCGAGGCTCCCAGCCCTTGGACGGCACGCCATAAGATCACCGACGTCCCCGAGTCGGCCATGGCCAGGAAGCCGGAGGCCAGGGCAAAGCCGAGGATGCCCCACATGAAGATCTGTTTGCGGCCGTGGATGTCGCCGAGCCGGCCAAATGGAATCAAGAAGGTGGCCGCGGCAAGCAGGAAGGCCGTGTTGATCCAGGCGAGTGACACGGCCCCCATCGACAACTCCTCACCGATGGATGGCAGGGCCACGTTGACCGAAGAGGCCATGAACGGACCCAGGAAGGAGGTCAAGGTCGCAACGACAAGGGCGGCCCGCTGAGCCGCCTTCTGGCTCTGACCCATGCCCGGATTCTGTCGCGAAACTGAGTCAGGTGACAGCGTTGTGGGGGACGAAGCGGCCGGCCCGACCACGCGCCTACGGCGCGCGGTGCCCGCCGGCCGGGGCGGGTGGTGGCGCAAACCGCTTCAGGCGCAGGCTGTTGGTCACCACAAACAGACTCGAAAAACTCATCGCCGCCGCTGCCAGCATCGGGCTGAGCAGGGTCCCAAAGAGAGGGTAGAGCACCCCGGCCGCCACCGGGATCAGCGCCACGTTGTAGGCATAGGCCCAGAAGAAGTTGAGCCAGATGATGCGCAGCGTCCGCCGCGCGAGCGCCACCGCGTTGACCACCCCCTGGACATCACCCGACATGAGAATGAGGTCACCCGCCTCGATGGCGATGTCGGTGCCGGTGCCGATGGCCACGCCGACATCGGCTTGGGCCAGGGCCGGCGCATCGTTGATACCGTCGCCGACAAAAGCTACCCGGCGGCCTTCCGTCTGCAACCGCGCCACCTCGGCGGCCTTCTGATCGGGGAGCACCTCGGCAACGACCCGATCGACGCCAAGCTCGCGACCGATCGCCGCCGCCGTGCGCCGGTTGTCACCGGTGAGCATGGCCACCTCGAGCTGCATCTCCTCCAGGGCTCCCACGGCATCCCGGCTCGTCTCCTTCAACGGATCGGCAACCGCCATCACCGCAGCCAGCCGGCCGTCGATGGCGGCATAGATCGGCGTTTTGGCCTCGTCGGCCAACCGCGAGGCGAGATCGGCGACCGGGGCGCCATCGACGTCCAGCTCCCGCATATAGCGATCCGCCCCCACCTGGACCAGACGCCCCGAGACCCGCGCCTCGACACCGAACCCGGGCTTGGCCTCGAACGCCGTGGCCTTCTCCCAGGCCAGGCCGCGCTCACGGGCCGCGGCGACGATCGCCTGCGCGATGGGGTGCTCGCTCGGCTCCTCGGCGGCCGCCACCAGCGCCAGCACCTCGTCTTTGACCTGACCCAGGGTCTCGAGGTCGGTCAGCTCGGGGCGTCCCTTGGTCAGCGTGCCGGTCTTGTCGAAGACGATGGTGTCGACCCGGGCCATCAGCTCCAGCGCCGTGCCCTGGCGGAAGAGGGTGCCCATTTCGGCCCCCCGGCCGGTCGCCACCATGATCGCCGTCGGTGTCGCCAGACCCATGGCACAGGGACAGGCGATCACCAGCACGCTGACTGCCGCCACAAAGGCAAAGCTGAGGCGGGGGTCGGGGCCGACGATCAGCCAGACGACAAAAGTCACCAGGGCGATACCGATGACGATGGGGACAAAGACGCCGGCGATGCGGTCGGCGACCCGTTGTATTGGGGGCTTGCTGGCCTGCGCTTCCTCCACCATGCGGATGATCTGGGCGAGCACGGTGTTGGCTCCCACCCGGTCGGCGCGGAATACAAAGGAGCCGGTCTTGTTGACAGTGCCGCCAACGACTTCAGTGTCGGTTGTCTTTGCGACCGGAATCGGCTCACCGGTGATCATGCTCTCGTCGACATAGCTCATCCCCTCGGTGACGACGCCGTCGGTGGCGAT
>CALILB010000431.1 GCA_938016625.1 uncultured bacterium
CTGCAGCGGCTTGTCGGGTTCGTATTCGGGACAAGGTACGGTTCGCAGAATCTCGTCGAACAGCGGTCTGAGATCGCCGCCTTCACCCTCGGGCTCGGTGCGCGCAACACCGGCCTTGGCGTTGCAGTAGAGAACCGGGAAGTCGAGCTGCTCTTCAGTGGCGTCGAGATCGATGAATAGATCGTAGGTCTCGTCCAGAACCTCCTGGACGCGGGCGTCCGCGCGGTCGATCTTGTTGACCACGACAATCGGTGAAAGCTCGGCATCGAGCGCCTTGCGGAGAACAAACCGGGTCTGGGGGAGTGGCCCCTCCGAGGCGTCGACCAGCAAGAGGACGCCGTCGACCAGTTTCAAGGTCCGCTCTACCTCACCGCCAAAATCGGCATGACCCGGAGTGTCGACGATATTGATCCGCACGCCGTTGTACTGGATGGCCGTGTTCTTGGCCATGATGGTGATGCCCTTTTCCCGCTCGAGGTCGATCGAGTCGAGCACCCGTTCGCGGACTTCCTGGTGGGCGCCAAAGATGCCGCTCTGCCACAGCATGGCGTCGACCAAAGTGGTCTTGCCGTGATCGACATGGGCAATGATGGCGAGGTTACGTAGATCGCTTCTCTTCTCTTCAGACATCGTCTTACCTACGGGGATCGAAGCCAGGGGGCTTTGGTGAAAGTCTGGCGGGGGGACCTGCCGAGGAGCCGGAACTGTAACACAAGATTGTCTCCGATGACATCCCCGACCCAACCATTGGATCGACTGGACCGTCTAATAGGAATAGCAGGTGAAGGAGCCATGCCAGCCCGTCAGGTGATCGGGTCTGGGCTTGAGAGTCACGTTGAAGCGAGGAGAGAGCATGAAGCCCACAACATCGTTGCTGGTGGTATGTCTTGTTGCGATGGTCGTAGGAGGTTGCAGTCAGCGGGCAGAAGAGGTCAGCAAAGCGGCGGCTGGATCCGAGCAGGACCTGTCGGCCGTGGAAAAAGCTGCCGAAAAGGCCGACGAGGCCATAGACGCCAGTGAGAACCCCGAGGGAAAGCTGGCGATCGCATTGGATTTTCTCGAACGCTACCCGGTAAGCGAGGAGACCGGCACCGGCTTTCTGGACTCGGCCGTCTATTGGCTCGTCGAGGATCTCGACCGGCCGGAAGAGGCCTACGAGCTGGTCGAGGGCATTTTGAGTCGAGTCGAAGACCCGGACACAAAGCTCGAGGTGCAGATGAATCTGGCGATTCTGCACTCCAAGACCGGCCGCGTCGACGAGCTGGACAAGCTGGCCGTGGTGATGGCGGAGGAGCACGATTTCAAGTACACCGACTATCTCAAAGTGATGGAGCTGGCCACAGAAGCGGAGGCCTGGGAGCTGGCGATCGATCAGGCCGAAGCCTCGCTGGCATTTGCCACCCCGGAGGCCTACCAGAGTCAGTACCCGGATATGACGGCCGAAGAGTCCGAGAAGGGCGGGCATCGGCGCGTGGCCTTCTCGTCGGCTCACATGGGCTGGGCCCAGGCCAATCTGGGCCGGGCCGAAGAGGCGGTGGCGACTTTTGCCGCGGCCGCTCCCAGCACCAGCTACTCCTTTCTGGGAGCCGACGAGACACCGCTTCACCTCTACTGGGGTAAGACCCTGTTGCTCCGGGGTGACGCCGATGGAGCGCTGGAGAAGCTCGCTGTCGAAGCGATCCATGGCGATGCCGAGGCGGGTGACGTCTATCGCCAGGCCTGGATTGCCGCCAGGGGCAGCGAAGCGGGTCTGGACGAGCGCCTCTGGGCCCTGCGAGAGGAGAATGCCAAACCGCTGCCCGAGTTCACCCTGAACGACTACGACGGCAAGAGCCTGGAGTCCTCGAGCTTTGCCGGCGATGTCATCGTGGTCGTTGCCTGGCACCCTACGTGAGGGGGGTGTCGCGTGGAGTTACCACGCCTCGAACCGTTGTGGCAGAAGTACCGGGAGGATGGGCTTGAGGTCATCGCCATCGACTCGGAGCGTGATACCGAGCGCTCGCTCGAGTTCATCGCCGAGAACAACCTGAGCTACCACCTGGCGGAGGACATCGAAGGCGACGACAATGTCGTCGGCGACAAGTTGGAGGTCTTCGCCTTTCCCACTACCTATCTGGTGGATCGCGACGGGAGGATCCTCTACTCCCATGTCGGCTTCGAGGCCGGTGAAGAGGCCGGGCTCGAAGAGGAGATCAAGCGGCTCCTATAGGCCAACGAGCTCTCAGGCCCTCCGGATTGCGGTCTTGACCCGCTCGGGTGTCATGGGGAGCTCGTAGACGCGAGCACCGACGGCATCGAAGACTGCGTTGGCGATCACGGCACCCATCGGTGTGATGGCGGGCTCGCCACAACCCTGGGGTGCGAGGTCGGGGTTGTCGACCAGTACCGTCCGGATCTCGGGCGCCCAGGAGAAACGCGGCAGCTGATAGGTGTCGAAGTTCCGGTCGAGGATCTCGCCGCCCTTGAAGCGGAGCTCCTCGGAGAGGACATAGCCCAGCCCCATGGTGATACAGCCCTCGATCTGTTGCCGGGCCCCTTTGGGGTTGATCATCTCGCCCATGTCCTGGGCGCAGGCCACCCGTTCGACGCGGATCTGGCCGGTCCGCTTGTTGACCACAACCTCCGCCATGACGGCGACATAAGTGCCGTGGTAGTTGGTGCAGGCGATGCCGTAACCCCTGCCCGAGGGAGCCCGGGAAAAAGTCCGGGCAAAGCTCCCGGCGGCGGCCCTCAGCACCCGGAGCATCCGCTGATCGGTGAGATTGGCGCGCCGGAAGTCGAGTGGGTTGACGCCGGCAGCCGCCGCCATTATGTCGACCTGGGACTCCATCGCAAAGACGTTGGTGTTCGACGCCGGTCCGCGCCAGGCACCGATGTTGAACGGGTGGGCCTCGGAGCCACGCCGCCAGGAGCCGCGTGAGAGCACCCGGTATTGGGGGATGTCGTAGATCGGTTCCGAGCTTCTACGACCGGCAAAGAAAACGTCGTAGTCCCAGAAAGTGATCCGATTGCCGCCATCGAGACCGGTGCGTAGGTTGACCACCGCCGCCGGGCGATAGGAATCGAAGAAGAACTCCTCCTCCCGGGTCCAGGCAACCTGAACGGGTCGCCGGGCCAGCCGGGCCAGTCGGGCGGCTTCCATGACCTGCAGATTCCAGCCCTTGCCGCCAAATCCCCCTCCCACAAAGGGGGCGATGATCCGCACATTCTCGGTGGGCAGGCCGAGCAGGTCGGCGACGGCGTCGCGGGCCCGGAACGGGGTCTGGGTCGAAGCCCATACCGTGGCCTTGTCGCCTTCGATCTGGGCGACGGCCGTATGGGGCTCGATGGGCGCATGGGCGACATAGTGGTTGTAGTAGCTCGACTCGAAAGCCTCGACGGAGAGTCTCCTGCCCTGACCGATGTTTCCTTGCTCGACCACCGTTTCCGGCTCGGGCGCCGAATCGACGAGGTGCTCGAAGATGTTGCTGTTGTCGACCCTCGGTTTGGGGATGTCGTACTCGGCCCGGACTCGGCGCAGCGCCTTCTCGGCCATATCGGGGTACTCGTGGAGGACGGCGATGAGATCGCCATCTTCGATGACACGCACGCCTTCGATCTTCTCGGCGCC
>CALILB010000432.1 GCA_938016625.1 uncultured bacterium
GGGCGGCCGGCCCCGAGTCGCGCATCACCTCCATGGCCTTGTCGATGTGCAGCTCGCGCATGGCGCCGTCGAGCCCCGGGCGGTCCCAGTCGTAGAAACGGTAGGTGAGGTCGGAGCTCTGTTGGATCTCCAAAATGGTCAACCCCGGGCCCGGTGCATGGACCGTGCCCGCCGTCAAATGAAACGTGTCGCCGGCAGCGGCCGGGACGTGGGCCAGGATGTCGCCGATGCGGCCGTCGGCAAGCACCTGCGCGAGACCGTCAGGCCCGATCCCGGGCTCGAGGCCGTGGATGATATGCGCGTCCGGCTCCGCGGCGAGTATGTGCCAGGCCTCACTCTTGCCCCAGGGCTCGCCCTCGAGACGGGCGGCCGACTGGTTGTCGGGGTGGACCTGGACGCTCAGCCACTGGCCGATGGAAAGGACTTTGAACAACAGCGGAAAGCCGACCGGTCTATCGCCGCCGGCCAGCCAGTGGGGCCAGCGATCCATCAGCTCGTCGAGGCCGATTCCCGCCAGCTCGCCTTCGGCAACCGGGGTGGGGTGGTGACGATCGCTTGCGAGCCACACCTCACCCGTGCCCGAAGGCACGTGCAGCGCTCTATTCAGCTCGGGCGGCAGGTCTTCGGCCGCCCAGATCTTGGGTAGGAAGACCGGTTCGAGCCTGAGGGGTCCTGTCGGCTGATCCATCATACGCTTACCGAATCGTAACCGAGCTGCCGCCGTCGCAGTGTGGAATCAAAGCCCTCTCGAGCGGCATCAACAGGCGGGCACCGCCCTCAAGGTGCGGCCTTCGAGCTCGTCGATGGTGGTCTCGAGCCGTGCCAACGCTCGGCCGCGCATGGGTCCGATGGAGCCGATGGGTCGATCGAGCCTGTCGGCCACCTCTTTGTAGCTGAGGTCGTCGAAGTAGATGAGCCGCAACAGCTCCTGGTCGGCCGGGGCAGCAAACGCGAGGCCGCGAGCGACGAGATCTTTTGTGTCTCCGTCATCCGTCGGTTCTACTACCTCGTCCTCGACGTATCGTTCGGCCAGCTTGCGGTCGCGGATCAGCCCCCGGACGCGCTTTCGCGCCTGGTTGAATGCTGTACCCAGAAGCCAGGGCCGGACATTGCGAATCGTGTCCGCCTTCATGACTAGTTGGAGGAGTACCTCTTGAAAGAGATCGTCGGCGTCCTCTTGCGTCAGACCGTACCGGCGCATGAAGACCGCGAAGATCATGGGGGTGTAGGCTGCGAGCAGCCGGTCGAGAGCATTCTGATCGCCGACGACGAAGCGCTCCAACAAAGATTGCCCGGCGGCATCGGACAGCTCGGACTTCCGGCTCTTTCCGGCGTCCTCGGTCGAACTCGATTGATGCAGGCCGTCGGACTCCGAGCTCGGTGCAGGGGAATGGACCTCTTGATCCGGTCCGGCGGTCATCGTGGTCTGGGTCTCGCAAATCATCGATCGCATCTCCTTGAATTGGCTGTCGGGAGGCGTCTATAGCGAGACTTAT
This sequence comes from uncultured bacterium, assembly GCA_938016625.1. Lineage (GTDB taxonomy): Bacteria > Acidobacteriota > Thermoanaerobaculia > Multivoradales > JAHEKO01 > M0029. The sequence goes on from CALILB010000432.1 coordinate 1,497, forward strand.
GCCAGGAATCTTGAAATCCACGATTCTTCCTATAAGTTGTTTATTTACAAGCTTTAGGGTTTCATCTTCGGGCCACAGCAGAAACCGCTAGGGGTTTGACCACACGATATATCGTGGGGCCTACGAAATCTAGGAGGGTGAAGACTTGCCGTCCGCCGGGGTGTCAGCGCGGGCGAGAGATGCCGAGGCGAAGCATCTTCGACTCGAGGGTGGTGGGTTTCACCTCGAGCAGCTGAGCCGCACCTCCGCGGCCGCGGACCCGCCAGTCCGTGCGCTCGAGGATGCGGATGATATGCGCCCGCTGGGCGGCGTCGAGAGCGGTCGGCTCCTCGTCGCGGCCCAGGGCCATTTCTGGGATATCGACCTCGAGCAGTGGGCCCGGACTCAGGATGACGGCGCGTTCGATGACGTTGCGGAGCTCGCGGACGTTGCCCGGCCACGAATGTCCCTCGAGGGCCTTCATGACCCGGGCCGGGATGGTGTCGATCCTGCGATCCATCTCGGCCGCAAACTCCTTGACGAAAGCGTGCACGAGCAGAGGGATGTCCTCCCGGCGCTCACGCAACGGTGACACGGTGATCGGGAAGACGTTGAGCCGGTAATAGAGGTCCTCGCGGAACCGTCCCTCGCGTACGAGTTGCGCGAGGTCGCGGTTGGTGGCTCCGATCACCCGCACATCGACCCTCAGAGTCGTGGTGCCGCCGATCCTCTCGAACTCCTGCTCCTGAAGCACGCGCAAGAGCTTGGGTTGGAGCTCGATGGGCATCTCGCCGACCTCGTCGAGGAACAGGGTCGAGCCGTCCGCCACCTCGAAGCGTCCAGCCTGGCGGGTGTCGGCACCTGTGAATGCTCCCTTTTCGCGACCGAACAGCTCCTGCTCGATCAGGGACGGCGGCAGCGCGGCGCAGTTGATCTTGACCATCGCCCGGTCGCTGCGGGAACTGACGTTGTGGATAGCTCGGGCCACAACCTCCTTGCCGGTTCCGGTCTCGCCGAGCAGCAGGACCGTGGATCGAGTGACGGCGACCTGTTCGACCTGTCGCAGGAGCTTGGTGGTCAGTGGGCCGCGGCCGACGATCTCGTCGTGGTGGTACTCGAGATCGGCCTCGAGACGAAGGTACTGGTTTTCCCTCTCCAGACGCTTGGTGAGCTCGGTGATCTTCTCGTAGGCATCGCGGAGCTCCTCTTCGCCCCGCTTGCGCTCATCGATGTCGATGACGAGGCCGAGTAGCGCGTCCAGACCTCGCTCTCCCACGGCGTGGCCGGTGAGACCGAGGAGGACCCAGCGGTGCCCACCGTCCGCGGTGAGAAAGCGATGCTCGGCGGCGCGCGGTGCCCGTTGGGATTCACCGACTGCGGAGATCATCTCGGCGACCGGGTCGTTGTCATCGGGATGAACGAGATCCGCGAGGCTCCTGCCGACCAGGTCTTCTTCCGCAACGCCGGTGATGGCAGACATTCGCTGGTTGACCGACAACAGTAGACCGTCGGGGCTGGCAATCAGGGTGCCGGCGGGCGCATCCTCGAAGAAGGCTCGAAACCACGACTCGCTCCGACGAAGAGCAGCCCGCAGGCCTGCCGCCGCTCCGGAGTGGCGGTCGGCATTATCGATGTCTCGGGTGTCGTTGTGGCCCATCGAAAATCCGCCTCCAGCATACTAGACCAGAGCCACCGGCCGATCGGGACTGTGGCTCCAGAAGGTATCAAAGCCCCGGCCCAAAGGTACTGGAGTTTGGAGGCTCGAATTGAATCCCGAAGACGAAGTCATTGAGCTCGCAGCCCGCCTGGCGCGGACTGGAAGGGTCGATGACAAGACCGGTTTCGGCAATCTCCTGCAGTTACTGAGTGACCTCTCCCGCGAGTTGGCGCGTTCGCGCCGCACCGGAAGAGTGTTCGATCTGGTCGTCTTCGAGACCAACTCGGAGATGGATCCCTCGGAGATCGCCGTTCGTCTTCGGCCCTGGCTTCGTGACGAGGACGTCGTCGCGCGGATCGGTGGCCACCGTTACGCGATGATCATCGGCGATTCGAGATCGGAAGAAGGGCGACGCGCCGGCCGTCAGCTACAGGTTGGTCTCCATTCAGTGAGCCCGTTTTCTCTCGGCCGTCGGGTGGTGCCCGCAAGCGACCAGGCGGCGGCCACCCCGGTTGGGCTTCTCCGGCAAGCGACCGCCGCTCTCCGTAGTGCCAGTCAGCTCGGAGGAGAGGGTGTCGTGACCTGGAAGGGGAAAGCGGAGTTGGTCAACTGACCAGCGGCATCATCCGACCGGGATCAGATTCTTCCACTTACACTGTCGCGTGACCGTTGCCGACGACGCGGTCCCATGTTCCATCTGGAGTGGGCGCAGTGCATGCCTGCTCCACGGGCTGGACGTTCCAGACGCAGCTGGCGTACTCCGCCACGGTGCGATCACTAGAGAAATGGCCCATCCTGGCCGCGTTGATAATCGACAGCCGAGTCCACCGGTCGCGTTCTAGGAAGCAGCGGCCGGCCCGATCTTGCGCCTCGATGTAGGCGTCGTAGTCCGCAACCACAAAGAACGGATCGCCGTGATGGACCAATGCGTCGAAAATGGGCCTGAAGAGCCCCGGTCTACCCGGGGAGAAGACGTCGCCGGCGATCATGTCGAGGACGCCCCTGAGCTCGGGATTCGCACTGTAGATGGCGTGCGGGTCGTAGCTCTCCCTCAGCCGGGCGACTTCGTCGGCGGCGAGACCGAAAAGGAAGAGGTTCTCGTCGCCGATGGCCTTCGCCATCTCCACCGTGGCGCCGTCGCGCGTACCGATGGTCAAGGCGCCGTTGAGGGCGAGCTTCATGTTGCCGGTGCCCGACGCCTCGTAGCCGGCGGTAGAGATCTGCTCCGACAGGTCGCTGGCGGGAATGATCTTCATGGCCAGAGAAACCGAGTAGTCGGGCAGGAATACCAGCCGCAGCCGACCGTCCACATCCGTGTCATTGTTGACCACTCTGCTGACACCGTTGATCAGCTGCAGGATGAGCTTTGCCATGCCGTAGCCCGGCGCCGCCTTGCCCGAAATCAGGACGGTCCGCGGCACGATGTCGGCCTCGGGGTTGTCCTTGATTCGCCGGTATATGGTGACTACGTGCAGGATATTGAGCAGCTGTCGCTTGTACTCGTGTAGCCGTTTGATCTGCACGTCGAACAACGACTCGGGGTCGATCTCGATACCGTGCTCGGTCTCGATTAAGCGGGCCAGCTCGACCTTGCTCACCCACTTGCAGTTGCGCCAGTCCTGCTTGAAACTCTCGTCCTCCAGCAGGTCCTCGAGCTTGGTCAGCTGCGTGAGATCGGTCGCCACCTCGGGCCCGACCCGATCCATGATCAACTCGGCGAGCAGGGGGTTGGAATCGAGCAGCCAACGCCGCGGCGTGATGCCGTTGGTGATGTTGATGATCTTGTCGGGGAAGATGCGGTTGAAGTCCGCCAGCAGGGTGTCACGCAGGATGTCCGTGTGCAGTGCCGACACGCCGTTGACGGTGTGGCTCCCAATGACCGAGAGGTTGGCCATCCGGACGTTTCTGTCAGGCTGGGCACCGATGATCGAGACGCGTTGGAGACGCCCCGGGTCGTCAGAGTTGTCGTCCCGCAGCTGGTCGAGAAACCGCTGGTTGATCTCGTAAATGATCTGTAGGTGTCGGGGCAACAGCTCTTCGAGCAGAGATACCGGCCACCGTTCGAGCGCCTCGGGCATCAGGGTGTGATTGGTGTAGGCGAAGGTGCTTTGGGTGATCTCCCAAGCCGGTATCCAGTCGAGACCCTTGTCGTCGATCAGGATTCGCATCAGCTCCGGGATCGCGAGCGCGGGGTGCGTGTCGTTGAGCTGGACGGCGACACGTTCGGCCAGAAGGTCCCAGGCCGGGCCATGTTGCTCCTCGAAGTGGCGCAGCATGTCCTGGAGGCTCGCGGCCACCAGAAAGTACTCCTGCTTGAGCCGCAGCACTCTGCCCTCGTGGAAGACATCGTTGGGGTACAGCACCTTGGAGATGTTCTCCGACTGATTCTTGCCCTCGACCGCCGTCATATAGTCACCCCGGTTGAAGTCCGGGAAGTCGAGCTCGAGGGTCGCTTTCGCCTGCCACAAGCGGAGATTGTTGACGACGCCATTACGGTATCCGGGCACCGGGGTGTCGTGGGCGACTGCCAGCACATCGTCGGTGTCGATCCACCGGAACTCGAGGCGCCCGTCGTTCGATGGCTCGGTCACCACCCGTCCGCCGAAGCGCACGCGGTAGGAGAGCTCCGGGCGAACGACCTCCCAGGGGTTGCCAGCGCGGAGCCAGTTGTCGGCCTCTTCGCGCTGCTCACCGCCGACTATGGTCTGGCGGAAGATTCCGAACTCGTAGCGGATACCGTATCCGAAGGCCGGCAGACCCAGGGTCGCCATGGAGTCGAGAAAGCAGGCCGCGAGGCGGCCGAGGCCACCGTTGCCGAGACCCATGTCGGGCTCGAGCTCGCGCAGGTCCTCGAGGCTGAAGCCGAGATCTTCGAGCAGCACTCGGCACTCCTGATAGCTGCCGAGGTTGGTCAAGATGTTCCGTAGCAGGCGGCCCATCAGAAACTCCATCGAAAGGTAGTAGACGCGCTTGAGGCCGTTGCGGCGGTACTCCTCCTGGGTGCGTAGCCAGTCACGGATCAGACGTTCGCGGATGGCCATCGCCAACGCTTTGAAGCTGTCGTGCGGCACCACCGTGCGCTTGTCGCGAACCAGCGAGTACTCGAGATGGCGTGCGAACGCTTCATCTAACGGGTGGCTTCGAA
>CALILB010000433.1 GCA_938016625.1 uncultured bacterium
TGCCGAACGCGCCGTGATTCTGGAGGAGGTCTCCCTCGCCGAGGACGATCCCTGGGAGGCTCTGGAGATGGAAGTGCGGGATCGGTTCTATGGCGGCCATCCGTATGGCCGCCGGGTGCTTGGCCGCCGTGATTCGCTGACTACGATCGGACGGGAGGAGCTCGAGGCCTTTCATCACCACTTCTGTCGTCCAGCCAACGCGGTTCTGGTGGTGGCCGGTGACGTCGGGCCGGAGGCCCTGGAGTCGATCCGCAACGAGCTCGACGGCCCGGGGGGTGACGGCTCGCCCGACCGGGCCGAGGTCGGCAGACGGCCGGCCGTCGACCGGTTTCGGGTCGAGCGCCGGCGAGGGGATGTCGCCCGGCTGCTTATCGCGCTGCCCGCACCCGGCGCCGGCGAAGATGATTGCGCCCCGCTCAGACTCCTGCTGGCGATCCTCGGTAGCGGTCGTGCCAGTCGTCTCCACCACGAGCTGGTGGAAGAGAGGCAGCTCTGCCTCTCCGTCTCCGCCGACCTCGTCGAGACGGTGGGCGAAGGATCGACTCTGATCGGTGCCGATCTGATCCCCGGTGTCGAGCCGCGTTTGGTCGAGGAGACCATCCTCGAGCGACTCCAGAAAGTGGTCGACGGTCCTATCTCGCCCGCTGAGCTGGAGCGGGCGAGACAGATCCTGCTCGCCGACTGGGTCTTTGCTCACGAGCGGGTTCACCAACAGGCGATGACCGCCGCGCTGGCCCTGGCGCTCTACACACCGGAGTACCCCGAGCGGCATCTGCGACAGATTGCCGATTCGAACGTCGAGCAGCTACGAGAGGTGGGAGAGAGATACCTGCGGGTGGACCAGGTCGGAGTCGTCGGCTGGTCGCTGCCCGAATCCTCGCCAGGGGTCGAGAGTTGACCACGGGACCGCCGGCTGAAGGACAACTGGCGATCCGCTGTCGCCGTGTCGACGGACCTCCGGTGGTCTCGGTGAGGGTCTGGATTCGTGGGGGAGCACGCAGCGAGTCCATCCCCGGGCAGGCCTTGATCAGCGGTCGCGCCCTGACCGAAGGGTCGCGTACCCGTACCTGGCAGGAGATCGCCGCAGAGGCCGAGGCCCGCGGCATGATGCTGTCCAGCTTTGCCGGGTTCGAGGTCTGTGGTGTCGCCATCGATGCCCTGGCCGCGGACTGGCGACTGGCTCTCGAGTGGGCGGCCGAGCTGGCCCTGGAGCCGGCCTTTCCCGAGGACCGATGCCGGTGGCTCGCCCGCCAGGCCACCGCCGAGCTGCAGAGCCTTGCCGACCAGCCGGACGTCCGGACCGTCTGGGCCTTTCTGGAGCAGCTCTACACTCCACACCCCCGCGCCCGGCCTCTCCAGGGCACTCGCGAGGGCCTGGAGAGACTGACTGCTGCCGATTGTGCGGCCTTTCACCGGCAGGGTTTGGCACAGGGTCTGATCGTTACCGTGGCAGGTCGAATCGAATCGGACCACACTCGCACCGTGGCCGAGGATCTGTTTCGTGGGGTGAGCGGTCGAGCCCTCCCCGTGGCCGATGTTCCGTCGCCAAAAGGTCTGGGCGAGCCGCGCCGAACGGTCTCCACGGGCTCGGCGGACCAGGCTCATTTCTACGCCGGTCATCTGACCGTGGCGGCGGATCATCCGGCGCTCCCGGCGCTCGAGTTGCTGAGCGTGGTGCTTGGCTCGGGATCCGGTCTGACCGCCCGCATCCCCTACCGCATCCGGGAGCAGGAGGGTCTGGCCTATGTGGTCGGCGCCGAGACGGTGTCGGGAGCCGGTCTCGATCCGGGGAGGCTGATGATCTACGTGGGCACGGCGCCCGGGAACCTCTCACAAACAGAGCAAGCGGTGCGAGAGGAGATGGCTCGTCTGCTGGAGTCGGGAATCACCGATCAAGAGATGCAGGATGCCCGGGCCTACCTCCTCGGCCGCGAACCCTTCCGGCGCGAGACCGCAAGACAGTGGAGCGAGATTCTGGCGGCCGCCGAGCTCTACGGGCTCCCAGTCGACGATCCCGACTGGATGCAAGATCGGTGGCGCCGGCTCGACCGCCCGCAAGTCGAGGATATGGCGCGGCGGCATCTGGAGCCCGAGAGACTCCAAATCACCATCGGTCAATAGGTCCCGGCTAAGCGGCGGTCTGGGTTGTGGCTTGTGGTTGCGATCCCCTGGCGGGGCGCAGCGAGACCATGGTGATAGCGGCAATCAAGACTGCGGCTCCGATCCATTGCCAGGGTCCCAGCACCGAGCCGTTGATCAGATAGTCGAACAGGATGGCGCTCAGGGGCAGGCTCAACTCACAGATCGTGGCGACGATGGCTCGCACCCGAGTCAGACCGAAGTAGTAGAGAAAGATGGCGCCGCTGCCGGTGGTCAGTCCGATCAACAGGATCAGCAGCCAGTTCTGGGATGTCACCTCGGCCAGGGGGACCCCGGTGCCGCTGGCGAGGAGATATACCAGCGCCAGCAGCGCGGTCAGACCATACCTTCCGAAGGTAGCCTCGCGAAAGTCGAGGGCGTTGAGGAGGCGCTTGCCAAACACGGTGGCCGAGCCAAAGGCCGCTGCCGCGATGGCCGCCCACATGGCGGCTTGCGCCGTGGTCGCCCCGGTCTCGAGATCGGGAAGACTCAGACCAAAGGTCAACAAGTAGGCGCCGGCGATGGCCACGACGGCCCAGGTCAAGAATCGCGGGGTGATGCGCTCCTTGAGCAACAGACCGGCCAGCACGATGGCAAATACCGGTTGCAGCTTTTGTATCAGAACCACCACGCTCAGCTGGTTGAAATTGACCAGAAAGAGGGCCTTGACGATCGAGAACGTACCCAGGATTCCACCGGTCAGGGCTACCAGCAGGAGGACGACCCAGTCGCCGCGTCGCAAGGTCCTGAAAGTGCGATAGCCCTTGAAGAGGAACGGCTGCATCAGCGCAAACGGCACCGCGTGCAGCAGAAAGACCACCAGCGGCACCGGCAGGTTGTAGAGCCGTGGCGTAAGCGCCACCCCGTCCAGCCCCCAGAGTGAGGCGGACAGACAGATTGCGAGGGCACCAAGGATGGTCGAACGCATCGAGACGCGTGATCGTAGCACTTTGGAGATGCCGCCTCGACCGGATATAAAGGGCGTCATGCCCCGTCTCGGGATCGTCGATCTGGGCTCGAACACCGCCCGACTCGTGGTCTTCTCCTACGAGCCGGGGGAGTGGTTTCGGCTCGTCCACCAGATCCG
>CALILB010000434.1 GCA_938016625.1 uncultured bacterium
TGTCGTTCGAGGGCTCCCGGCTGGCGCCGGACAACAAGGCGAATCGAAAGTACTACGGGGAGACCGTCGACGCCGAGTCGGTCCTGTTCGACCACCGGGTACCCAACCGCCCGGCCTCGGCGTCGCGCTTTACGGCTCTTCTTCCTTAGACTTCTTTTTCGATTTCTTGGTTTTTTCGGGCAGCGGGTGATCGTCGCCGGCTGTAGGCGTGCGCACACAGAGAGCTCTCAGGTCGTAGGTGTAGCTCAGGGCGCCGGAGAAGGGCTTGCGGTACTGGAAGTTGAAGTTCCAGGCCGAGTTCTCGCTCTTCTTGGTCGAGCTCCAGGGGCAGCAGGAGGTGAGCCTGACCTCTCCTGGTGCTTTGAACTGGCTGCCGGACATGGGTCGGTAGAGCGCTTTGAGCTCGTCGAGCGTAGGCAGTCGCCAGTCCGAGTAGCTGGCGAGCTCCAGTTCATTGCAGTAGCGTGTCGCACGCCGCCAGTCGATGTCGCGACCGTTGTCGCGCGCCGCCCACATCAGCCCGCTCTTGAGATCGAGGTAGACCTTGGTGATCTTCTCTTCCAGGATTCGCCTGAATTCTTCCTCGGCGGTGATCTGGTCGAGGAACTCGACGGTGGCAAAGGGAGCGGTGAAGAGGGTCTCTCGAGAGGCGTCGTCGGGGGGGCTCTGCTCGGCGGCTTGGCCGGGGATGACAACAAGGCTCGCCAGCACCATGCCAACCAGTGCCCGGACCATGGGCCGGGCTAGATGAGACTGCCGAGATACGCAGCCAGAACGGCCTTGCACTGTGGGCAAACCAGTATCTGGGCGCGCCGGGGAAGACCCGACACGAAGTTGACCTTGGTCCTGAGCATTCGAACCACGTGGATGCTCTCGATCCCTTCCTGGCAGTTCGGGCAGATGACCATCGACTCGAGGGTGTATTCGGCCTCGATCATCTCTTCGGCCACTGGTTCGTCCATCTGGACCTCCTTTGCCCTGGGTGGCCGCCGTTGAACTGTTCTCAGTCAACTCCTGGCGCCACAAACCCGCTTTGAGGTTAGTAGAAATCGGCAACCTGTGCAGTGGCCTTTCCCACAGCTTCGCGCTCGACACCGAAAAGATAGCAGAACCAGCGGGAATGGCCCATCAACACAGCTCTTCCACCCCTTTTGGTGTGCTACGATCTGGCGTCTTGTGGACCAGAACACGGGATCTCGACGGGCCGAGCTGATCGGTGACACGCTCCGCAGATTTGTACGTCGCGGCGCCCGTGCCAACCTGTCGAAACTCCTCGGCAAGACACGTCCCGAAGATGTCGCTCTCCAGTTCCGACGGCTGACCCCGGCCGAGCAGCTCACCGTCTTTCAAATCCTGGTCACCGACTACCCGGAAGGCTCCGGCGCGGTTCTCACCGAGCTGGAATCGCCACAGCAACAAGCGCTTCTCGAAGAGCTGAGCCCTCAGCAGATCGCTACCGTCCTCGACTCGATGTCGGTGGATGATGCCGTTTCTCTAGTGGAGTCGCTGCCACCCGAGCTGCACGACAAGGTGCTGGAAGTAGTCGATCTCAAAGATCTGGCGGAGGTCCAGACCCATCTGACCTATGGTGACGACACCGCCGGTCGGCTGATGGTGCCGGAGTATGTGGCTCTTTCCGAGGACAAGACCGTCGGCGACGCCATCGCCTTCATCCAGCAGTCCACCGAGCTCGACAATGTCTTCTATCTCTATGTGGTGGATCGCGATGGCCATCTCGTAGGGGTGACCTCGCTCCGACAGCTGCTGCTGTCGCCACCCGACAAGACGCTGGATCTGGTGATGACCCGCTCGATCATCAAGGTCAACACCGACACCGATCAGGAAGAGGTGGCACAACTGGCGGCACGCTACAACCTGCTGGCCGTGCCGGTCACCGACGAAGCCAACATCCTGGTCGGTATCGTCACGCTGGACGACATCATCGACGTGGTCAAGGAGGAGGCGACCGAAGACATCTTCAAGATGGTCGGCACCACGGACGACGAGCTCGTCTATCAAGATCGTTCGTTCCGGGTGGCGGGCTTTCGCCTCCCATGGCTATTGGTAAACATGGTCGGCCTGCTGCTTGCCGGAATGCTCATCGAGCATTTCCAGGTCACACTCAAGGAGGCGCTCTTTCTGCTGACTTTCGTACCCGTGATCATGGGCATGGGTGGCAACATCGGCAGCCAGACCGCCACCATCGCGGTCAGAGGGCTGGCCACCGGTCGAGTGACCCTGGGCGAGGGTGGTGTGCGCACCTTTCTCTGGCAGCAGCTCAAGGTGGGCGCTATTCTGGCCCTGGCCTGCTCAGGCGTAGTGGCGCTTGGAGCTTTCCTGCTCGAGCGCCAGCTTGCGTATGCAGGAGTCGTCGGTGCATCGATGTTTCTGGCGGTAGTGCTGGCGTCGGTCAACGGCGCCATCGTTCCGGTCATCTTCGATCGTCTGGGAATCGATCCAGCTGTTGCCGCCGGCCCGCTGGTCACGACGTCCAACGACATCACCGGCATCGTTATCTACTTTGGTCTCGCCTTCTTTTTCATCGACGTGCTGGTGCGATGAACGGCGAGGCGTGGACCTTGCCCTCTGACCATGCAGCTCCAAAGCAGCGAGGCAATCATCCTGGATGTTCTCGATTTGCACGACTACGACCGGATTGTGACCTTCCTGACCCGAAGTCACGGCAAGAAAAGGGGGGTTGCACGCGGCGCTCGACGGAAATACAGTCGTTTTGCGGGCCAGCTCCAGCCTCTGGCCAAAGTCCATGTGACCTGGTTGGAAAAGGAGCAGAGCGAGTTGGTGCGGGTCTCTTCGGTCGAGCTGGAACGCGCGCCAAGCGGGCTGCACAGTGACCTGGAGGGCATTCTGCTGGGTAGTTATCTGGCGGATCACATGCTGGAGTTTGCCCAGGAGAACGAGGCCAACGACCATCACTTCAGGCTTCTGGATTCCACCGTCGAGGCCCTCCTCGCAGAGGTGGATCGAGGACTGGCGGCCCGCTATTACGAGGCTTGGGTGCTGAGGATCGCCGGTGTCTTTCCGGCACCGCACGAGTGTCCGGCGTGTGGCCGCGGGCTGGAGGGGCGTGAGGTGGGCCTGGCGGAGCGGGGTGAGGGTCTCGTCTGCCGCGATTGTGGTGGTGGCAGCTGGCGAGCGCTGGGGCGGGAGACGATTGCTTTCCTACTGAGGATCGGCGACGAGAACCTGATGAAGCTGCAGCAGCGGTCCCCGACGACCGCCACCTTGGACGAGGTCGAAGCTGTGTGTGCGCAAGTGCGGCGGAGCTTTCTACAACGAGAGCTCAAGAGCTATCGAATAATCCGGGAGACCCTGGCTGGCATCCAGCAATGAGCAAAGAAATGAAGAGCTTCCAGGAGTTGATCCTCGGCCTGTCGGAATTCTGGGCCGAGCAGGGCTGTGTTCTCCAACAACCCTACGATCTGGAAGTCGGGGCGGGAACCATGCACCCCGACACCTTTCTGCGCTCGCTGGGACCGGAACCGTGGAACGTGGCCTATGTCCAGCCATCGCGAAGGCCGGCCGACGCCCGCTATGGTGAGAATCCCTTCAGGTTGGGAAAGCATTACCAGTTCCAGGTCATCCTCAAACCGGCGCCCAAGGATGTCCAACGTCTCTACATCAACAGCCTCGAGGCGCTGGGTATCGATCTCAAGGTCCACGATCTGCGCTTCGAGGAGGACAACTGGGAAGCACCGACGCTGGGAGCCTGGGGTGTCGGCTGGCAGGTCATGCTCGACGGTATGGAGATAACCCAGTTCACCTACTTTCAGCAGGCGGGAGGAATGGATCTCGAGCCGATCAGCGTCGAGCTCACCTACGGTCTCGAGCGCATCACGATGTTCTTGAGTCTGTCGCGCTCGGTCTACGACATCGATTGGGTGCCGGGTGGAGTCGACTATGGACAGGTCAGACACCAGGATGAGCTCGAGTTCTCCAGGTACTACTTCGAGCTCGCCGATGTGGATTTTCTCAAGACTCAATTCGACGGCTTCGAGCGCGAGTCGCAAAAGTGCCTCGAAGCGGGTGTCGTACTGCCGGCCTACGAGTTCGCCCTCAAGTGCTCCCATGCCTTCAACGTCCTGGACTCACGGGGTGCCGTCTCGGTGACCGAGAGAGTTGAGCTCATCAAGCGGGTACGGAATCTCGCCGTCGGGTGCGCTGAAGCCTTTGTGGAGAGCCGGGAGCAGCTCGGCTTCCCCCTGCTCGAACAGGGAGCACCGCGCCATGCCTGACGGTGAGCTTCTACTCGAGGTCCGCTGCGAGGAGATCCCGGCGCGGATGCTCGAGCCGGCGATTCGCCAGCTCGCCAGCCGTCTGTTCGAAGATCTGCTGGCGTGCAAACTCTCACCGGCCGAGGTTCAAACCGGCTTTACACCCCGGCGGCTCATGGTGCTGTTGAAAGGACTACCGGAGCGCGAGCCCGACCGGTCGGAAACGAAGATGGGACCACCCGTGGCGGCCGCCTTCGACAAGGCCGGCGAGCCGACAGCCGCGGCCAGCGGCTTTGCCAAGAAGTGCGGCCTCGAGGTCGAAGATCTGGAGAGGGTCGAAACCGAGAAGGGCGAGTACGTCGCGGCCGAGCACAAGATCGAGGGGCGACCCACGATCGAGGTACTGTCCCAGATCGTGCCGCGGATTCTTGGTGATCTCGACTGGGCCAAGACCATGCGCTGGGGTTCCGGAGACGGGCCCTGGGTGCGCCCGGTTCACAGCCTGGTCGCCCTGTTTGGCGGCGAGGTGGTGCCGTGCGAGCTCTTTGGTGTGGCCGCAGGTAATACCACCTCCGGCCATCCGGTCCTGTCACCACAGGAATTCGAGGTCAAGAGCGGCGCCGATTATCGCCGCAAGATGGCCCGGCGTGGTATCGAAGTCCGATTCGAGGCCCGCAAGAAGAAGCTGCTCGAGAAGATGAGCGAGGCGGCCGACGGGCTGGGTGGGGAACTGGTGAAGGATGCCGCTCTGCTCGACAAGTTGGCTTCGATCTGCGGTATTCCGGGGGTAATCGTGGGCAGGTTCGACGCCACTTTTCTCACCCTGCCGCGCGAGGTGTTGATTACCAGTCTGCGAGATCATCAGAGTGCCTTCACCCTGGAGTCGGATGGCAAGCTTCTCTCCTGCTTTCTGACGGTGATGGATCGTCCCGACGATCCTGCCGGGAGGGTCCAAGCCGGCAACGAATGGGTCGTCGAAGCTCGGCTGGCCGACGCCAAGTTCTTCTATGAAGAGGACAAGAAGTCGTCGCTCGCCGACCGCCGTGTGGGTCTCGACCAGCTGATCTTCCACGCCCGTCTCGGAAGCTATGCCGACAAGACCGCACGTATCACCGAGCTGAGCGAGGTGCTCTGCCAGGCTTTGGGATGGGACAAGGAGCAGGAGCCGGTGATCCAGGCCGCCAAGCTCCTCAAATTGGATCTCACCACCGAGATGGTCAAGGAGTTCACCTCGCTGCAGGGTGTGATGGGTGGGATCTACGCCCGGGAGGAGGGCCTAACCGAGCCGGTCTGGCAGGCCATCTACGACCAGTATCTGCCGGCCTCGACCGACGATCCGATCCCACGGAGCCCGGAGGGTCAATTGACGGCCATCGCGGATCGGGTAGACACGCTGGTCGGTATCTTCGGCCTCGGTCTGATACCCACGGGAAGCCGGGACCCGTTTGGCCTGCGCCGCGCCGCGCAGGCCGTGGTCCGTATCCTGCTGGAGGGCAAGCTGCCCATCGATCTGGATCTGGTGGCGGCGCAGGCAGTGCTGCTCTACGGGGACCGCCTGAAGAAGAGCGGCGAAGAGATTCTGACCTCACTCCGACCCTTCTTTCACGACCGCGTCCGCTATCTGCTGGGTCTCGAGGGCTACGACTACGACTCCATCGAGGCGGCTCTGGCCGTCGGTAGCAGCAACCTGCCCGATTTGCGCTTGCGGGTCGACGCACTGCATCGGGCTCGTCAGGAGTCCGACTTTCTCGCCGTGGTGCTGGCGGCGAAGAGAATCGCCAATATCATCAAAGAGGCCCCGGAGCAGACATTCCGGGAGGACCTGTTGAAGGAAGAGGCGGAAAAGAAGCTCTACCAAGCCTCTCACCAGCTCAGGACGGAGATTGAAGGCGCCGAGGCGGCGGGAGACTACGAGCTCGGTTTCCGAAAGATCGCCGAGTTCGCTGACGTCCTGGACGAGTTCTTCGTCAAAGTACTGGTTATGGACGAGAACCGTGATTTGCGATTCAATAGGATCGCGCTTTTGCAGTCGATCCATCGCACGATCTCTCGCGCGGCGCGTCTCACCGAGATCGTGGTCGACAAGGCCGAGCTCAGAGGTCGCAATACCGAGATGCAGGTGGACTGATCACCGCTATCGTTCGAGTTGTCTGACATACAAGCTGAATTTTGTAGGAGCTAATTGAGCTATGAGTGACAAGTACGTCTATTTCTTTGGAGGTGGCAGTGCCGAGGGCCGAGGAGATCAAAAGGAGCTCCTGGGCGGAAAAGGAGCCGGTCTGGCCGAAATGAGCGGTCTGGGGCTGCCCGTGCCGCCCGGATTCACCCTGACCACCGAGGCGTGTATCCACTATCACGCCAACGACGGGAACTATCCGGAGGGGTTGAAGGAGGAGTTTGCCGCCCAGCTTCACCGGCTCGAAGAGCTGCAGGGCCAGAAATTTGGCGACCCTGAGGACCCCTTGCTGCTGTCGGTTCGCTCTGGTGGCCCGGTGTCGATGCCGGGCATGATGGACACGGTACTCAATCTGGGTCTCAACGACGACATCGTCGCGGCGCAGATCGAGAAAGGCGTCGATCCTCGGTTTATTCGTGATTGCTACCGCCGACTGCTCACCATGTACGGCGATGTGGTCATGGGTGTGCCTCATGCGCGCTTCGAGGAGATCCTGGCCAAGACCAGAGAAGAAGAGGGTGTAGCAACCGACTACGAGATCTCCGCGGAGGGTCTGGCCAAGGTGGTGGAGGCCTTCGAAAAGGTGATCGAGGAGAACGCCGGTCCCTTTCCCCAAGATCCGATGGAGCAGCTGTGGGGTGGCGTCAAGGCGGTTTTTGACAGCTGGAATGTGCAGCGCGCCAGGGACTATCGGCGGCTCCACGGTCTGACCCAGGACTCGGGCACCGGCGTCAACGTCCAAACGATGGTGTTTGGCAATCGAGGTCCCGATTGCGCGACGGGTGTGGCTTTTACTCGCAATCCGGCTACCGGTGAGCACCGCATCTATGGTGAATACCTGGTCAACGCGCAAGGTGAGGATGTGGTGGCGGGTATCCGTACACCTCACCAGATCGCTCCCACAAATGGCGATAAAGGCCTTGGTGGGGAGTTTCCCGAGGCCTTCCGCGATCTGGAAGGGGTCTGTAAGACCCTCGAGCAGCACAGAAAAGAGATGCAGGATGTCGAGTTCACCATCCAGCACGAGAAGCTCTACATGTTGCAGACTCGATCCGGCCAACGGACCGGCGCGGCAGCAGTTCGCATTGCCGGAGAGATGGTCGAGGAGGGGCTGATCGATCAGCAAGAGGCGCTTCATCGTGTCCACCCCGACCAGTTGACTCAAATGATGGCACCGGTATTCGATCCCGAGGAGAAGGCCAAGGCGATTGCGTCGGGAGATCTTCTGGCCAAGGGTCTGGCCGCCGGGCCGGGAGCGGCCTCGGGTCATATTGCCCTGACCGCGGAACGGGCCGCCGAGATGGCTAAGGACGGCCCCGTATTGCTGGTGAGAGACGAGACCTCGCCCGAGGACATCGTTGGCATGCACGCCTCCGAAGGCATCCTCACCTCTCGTGGCGGGATGACCTCCCACGCCGCGGTGGTCGCCCGTGGGCTTGGCAAGCCTTGCATCGTCGGCGCCGGCGAGCTTCGCGTAAGCGAGGAGAAGGGTGAGCTCCGCGTTGGTGACAAGGTCTTCAAAGAGGGAGACATGCTGTCCATCGACGGGTCGGAAGGCGAGGTGATCGCCGGCGAGCTGTCGCCCAAGCCCTCGGCGGTGATGCACGCACTCCTCGAAGACGGCGACATGGATGGGGCCGAGGTGCGGGTCTTCACCGAGATTCTCGAATGGTCGGACGGTGAGCGCCGGATGAAGGTTCGCGCCAACGCCGATACGCCTCACGACGCGCAGGTGGCCCGGGCGCTCGGCGCTGAAGGGATTGGTCTGTGCCGCACCGAGCACATGTTCTTCGAAGAGGACCGGCTGCCATGGGTGCGACAAGTCATCCTGTCCCAGAGCGACGACGAGAGGAACGAGGCCCTGGCCAAGCTGCTGCCGATGCAACAGGCCGACTTCGAAGGCATCTTCAAGGCCATGGAAGGTCTTCCCGTCACCGTCAGACTGCTCGATCCTCCATTACACGAGTTCCTGCCCCGCGAAGAGAAGGTGGTGGCCCAGATAGCGGAGCAGATGGGGATCACCGCCGAAGAGGTGGTGGCCAAGGCCGAGTCACTGGCGGAATTCAATCCCATGCTGGGTCATCGGGGTTGCCGTTTAGGTCTGACGACACCAGAGATCTATGACATGCAGGTCGAGGCCATCGTCAGGGCGGCCTGCAAGCTGGTGCAAGCCGGTCGGGACCCACGGCCGGAGATCATGGTGCCGCTGGTCGGTGTCGAGGAAGAGATGTCACGGCTCAGGGTCCGGACCTCGGAGATGGTGGAGCGGATCAAGAGCGAGCAGGGTGTCGATCTGCACATCCCGATCGGCACGATGATCGAGATCCCGCGGGCCGCCCTGGTTGCCGATCGGATCGCCGACCATGCCGACTTCTTCTCGTTTGGCACCAACGATCTGACGCAGATGACCTACGGGTACTCGCGCGATGACGCCGCGCACTTCCTGCCTCAATATGTGGACTCGGGAATCCTGCCGTG
>CALILB010000435.1 GCA_938016625.1 uncultured bacterium
AGGAAATACCGTGCTCATCGTCGAGCACGATCGAACCATCATCCAGGGCGCCGATCACATCATCGATCTGGGTCCGGCTTCGGGCGAGCATGGTGGCCGGGTGATGGTCGAGGGCCCGCTGGACGACATCCTCGAGACCGATGAATCTCTGACCGGGGCCTATCTGCGCGATCGGCCCGCCACACCGGCGCGTCGTCACATGGCGCGTTATCGACGGGAGAGGGGTCGGGAGACACTCGAGGAGGAGATGGCGGCCAAGCCCCAGGTCAGTGTGCGCGGCGCCCGTTCGCACAATCTTCGTGGCATCGATGTCGATCTGGCGCTGGGGGTGCTGGTGGCGGTGTCCGGTGTCTCCGGCTCGGGCAAATCGACCCTGGTCGAGAATGTGATCTATGGCAATTATCAGCGTTCCCGTGGAGTCGTCGACGTCGACCCCGGTGAGTGCGACGCGCTGACCGGTTTCGATCAGGTCGCCGATGTCGTGCTCGTGGATCAGCAGCCGCTGGGCAAATCGACACGTTCGAACCCGGTGACCTATATCAAGGCCTACGACGAGATCCGCAAGATCTTCGCCTCCACACCGGCTGCCAAGAGACGGGGGATCACCCCCGGGCATTTCTCCTTCAATGTCGAACGGGGCAGGTGTCCGGAGTGCAAAGGAACAGGAATCCAGGAAGTGGACATGCACTTCATGGCGCCGGTCACCGTTACCTGCGACACCTGCCAGGGACACCGTTTTCGCCACGACATGCTGACGGTGCTGGTGGACGGTCTCAACATCGCCGAGACCCTGGAGTTGACCGTCGACCGGGCGCTGGAGCAGTTTGCCGACCACAAACGGCTGTGCAAAAAGCTCAAGACTCTGGTCGATGTGGGTCTCGGGTATCTACATCTCGGCCAACCCACGTCGACCCTCTCCGGTGGCGAAGCCCAGCGCCTCAAGCTGGCCAGCTTTCTCCATCGCCCGGCGACCGACAAGCCTCACCTTTTTCTGTTCGACGAGCCCACCACCGGTCTCCACATGGCCGACATCGATCTGCTTTATCAGACGCTGCGCCGTCTGGTCACCAGCGGCCATGGAGTGGTGGTGGTCGAGCACAGCATGGATCTCATCGCCCGGGCCGATTGGATCATCGATCTGGGCCCCGGTGGCGGGCTGCACGGCGGCGACCTCCTCTATTCGGGCCCCCTGCAACCCTTTCTCGACGAAGTGGACAGTCCGACCTCCATCGAGCTCAGAAAGCACCTCAAATGGCGGCGCCGAAGGAGGTCTAAGTAGGAGTTCCTTGCGGCATCGTTGTTGCATTACTAGGATGAAATAATCATGGCCACCGAAGCCTCATTCAAGGTCCGCAAATGGCGCCGACAACGGCTGGTGGGAACGTGTGCGGCGGTTTTTCTCGGTCTGGTCTTGCTGCTGGCGGTCTGGGGCAAGGCCCTGAACCCGGCTGCTTTTGTGGAACAGATCCGGTTCGAGGGTCTCGACTTCTTTGGTCAGGCCTTCTCGATTGCCTTTCTGGCACTGGCACTGGAGATCGCCATCGGTATGGCACTCGTTCTGGGTGTCCGTCGTCTCTGGGTGCTGATACCGGCCGCCCTGCTGGTGGCATTCTTTCTGTTTCTCACCGGCAGAACCTATTGGCTCTTCAGCCAGGGGCTGCTGGCCGAGACCGACTCCTGTGGCTGTTTTGGCAATCTCTTTGTCAGAACCCCCTCCCAGGCCTTCTGGCAGGACCTTTGGCTCTTGGGATTGCCCATGGTGCTGGCATTTGTCGGGCGCCCCAGACCGGGGGGCCCTTTTCCCGTGGTGCGCACCACCCTCGTGGGTCTGGTGACCGTCGCCGGTCTTGCCTTTGCCTGGAAAGCGCCGGAGCTGCCGTTGGACGACCTGGCCACACGGCTCAAACCGGGTGTCGAAGTCGGTGAGCTGTGCGCCGGTAGCGAGGGCAGCGACACCAGGATATGTCTGGATGCCCTGCTGACCGAGTTGGAGACCGGCCGTCATCGGGTGGTCATCTCGAACCTGGACGAACCGGTGTTTCTGGATGGGGTAGATCGCCTCAATGAGTTGATCTATGACGGCAGCGACGCGGGGGTCTGGGTGCTGAGCGGTGCGCCCCCTGAAGAAGTGGCAGCTTTTGGCTGGACCTGGGCCCCCACCTTCGAGGTACGTGAGGTGCCGGAAGCCCTGCTGCGGCCGCTTTTCAGACGGCTTCCACGGTCATTTGTGATCGAGGATGGTAGGGTCACGCAGACTTTCGACGGTCTGCCACCGGCGGCAGCGAAGCCGGTGGGTGACGCGTGATGGATACGAGGACGGAAGAATGAGCGAGCAGAACTGCAGAATCAATCCCAACAATGGTGATCGGCTGTTGGCGATCGTTCTGGCCCTGGTCGGATTGCTGGCGGCTCCGGCCTGGAGCCAGACCGCCCCTGGCGGAGCACTGACCGACTTCCAGCCCGTGACCTACCGTTTCGAGGTCGGTGGCAAACCACTCGCCGACGCGGAGGTCTACCAATCGCAGAGCACCGGGTCGATGCTGATCCTTGCGGGAGCGCTCGAGGCGCCGGTCCTGATCAAGCTACGAGAGGGCCGGGTCGAGGCCGTCAATCTGATGAAGGTCGACAAGAAGTCGGATGGCAGCGTCACCCTGCTGCAGAACCCCACGCTGGCGCAACTCGGGTCGTATCGTTTGACGTCGGACCGCACCGGCGTCGGTTTCGATCTCAACGGCCAGGAGGCGGTGCTCAGAGAGAAGCCCCACTTGTTGGGAAATCAGAATCTCGAGGGCATGCAAGCCTATAGCCTCGAATACGTCCGCGGCGCCGATGCCTACACTCCTTCCAACCCGGTCGTGGCCAAGCTCCGCGAACAATCGGAGGACGTGCAGGTGGTCGTCTTCTTCGGTTCCTGGTGCGCAGCCTGCAAGCAGATGGTGCCACGCATCATGAAGGTCGACGAGCAGCTCGACGGGTCGAAGGTCAAGATCGACTACTACGGTCTGCCCCAGGGGCAAGCCTTCACCCGGGACACGAAGGCCTCCTCGATGGGCATAAAGTCGGTACCCACGGGCGTCGTCTTTCTCGGTGGCAAAGAGGTCGGCCGAATCAGCGGCAACGGTTGGAAGATTCCCGAGCTCGCCATCAACAACGTCTTGGTCAAAGCCCAGAGCTAGGGCCGACCCCTCCTCCCACCCGGGGCGTAGGGGAAGGGGGACCCCTAAGCCCTTAGGTCCCTTAGCCCTTGATTCACTCAGACAACGCAGTTAGTGGATGCACTCCCCCGTTGTGCCAGAGGGCGTCTGGTGTCTGTAGCTTGCCGGGCTCGGTACAGCGAGAGATACCCAGGGCCTCCAGGCTTTTCTGTAGTGACCAAGCGTCGTCTCCGGCGAGCGCGGCGCCCTGGAGCTGTCCGGCCCAGGGGGCCAGGATCTCGGGGAGGGGCTCGGTCCGGTCCAGCGGGTGGATCCGGACCGTGCGCACACCGGGCGAGGGGCGGAAGTCGAGGTTGGGCTCGACGACAACGGTGCCGACATCGATGGGGAGCTCGGGCTTGAAAAGCCCCCGCATCTGGGACTCGCTCCGGATCTGCTGCACTGCGGCCACTGCTACCGGGTCGAGAGAACCGGACGGCCACTCCTCGGCAATGGCGGCCAGCTCGGCGGCCATCGCCTCGGCCAGGACAGGGGCGTCCCCCACGGTGTAAACCGCCTGGATGGACAGACACCCCCGCTGCTCGAAGAGAGCCACATCTCGAGCCAGTCCAGCTGCCACGCTTTGTGGCTCGACGTTGCCACCTATCACCGCCAGGCTGGTTTTTGGTCCGTAGGCGACGATTTTCCCCGGCGCCCGTCGCTCCAGATCGTCGATCGAGTCCTGGTCGCCATAGGCGACGACCCGACCGGCCGCGGCCAGCAGCGGTGCCTCCAATACCTCGTCTCCTCCCGGCCAGGTGATGGCGGCAAGAGCCGGTGCCAGAGCGGGCAGACGCACCGCCAGGGCGGCGACGAACGCCGGTGCAAACAGCGGCTCGGTGGTGGGTGACTTGAGCAGCACCGGTCGCCGCAGCGCCAGGGCGGGAAGCAGTGGCTGGACGGCGAGCGCAGGCAGATTGGCGGCCAGGACGACCATGACGGGATCCCTGTCTACCGCTTTGGCCTCCTCCAGTAGCCGTTCCAGCGGCTCGCCCACCATGCCCCCAAACACCGCTTCGAGACCGGCGGAGAGACCTTCGGGCGACAACCGGCAGAAACGCGATAGCGGTTTGTCGAGAGCCCGACGGACTACAGAGTTGGGATCGCGAAAAACCTCGACCGTCGCCGACCAAGCCTCCAGAAGCTCGCTGTCCGAAATCCGCGCGAGCGCCTCCGCACCCTGAGTCTGCAGATGCTCACCCAGCCGCGCCAGATCATCCGGAGCCCATCGCGCTGAGGTGTAGAAGACGCCCTCCCGCTCGACGGAGGTCACTGCCGAAGGTCGGAGACCCGCAGGTAGCACGGCGTCGTGGATCATTGTCTGGAGTCTACCGGTCAAGGTTGGTGTCGGGCCCCGGTGCTACCGAAGCGGCCGGCCTCCGTGCCGGCCGGGGCGGGTGCGGGAAACACACAGGTACCACAGCGCCCCCCGTCAGGCCACGCGAGGCGGTGACGGACGGGCGGTTTGCCGACGGAGCGACTAGGCGCTGAGGCACCGAATCTCCGACATCCCGCGACCGTAGAGCGTGCACTCCTGGAGCGGAGCGGCAGACC
>CALILB010000436.1 GCA_938016625.1 uncultured bacterium
TCCGGGCTGCCACCGGCATCGACGATCAGGATCTGGCCATCGTGGGTCTCGCCGAGGCCCAGAATGCGAACAACCCGTTGATCGCCCACCGCGCCTTTGCCCAGCAAATAGCGGCGGAGCTTGAAGTTCACTCCGTCGACGCTCTTGAGGTCGTATACCCGTCTGTCTTCGAGTTGGGGGGAGCTCTCCAATTCGTTGACGGTGTCGCGATAACGGTCCCACCAGGGGCCCGAGCGGCTCAGTATCAGGAAGATCTGGGCCTCTTCGGCCCTGGGTGACCGCATCAGGATCCGATAGCTCCCGGGCGGGTCACCGGTGGTGGAGAAGGTGGTGTGCTCGCTCCAATGTGACGAATCTTCGTCAAAGGGGTCGAACAACACCCAGTCGGGGGGGATGGCGAGCGGTGAGCGGACCGTTCCCGGAGCCCGCTTACGGCGCGCCTGCTCGGCCATGTGGGCCTCGAGCTGTGAAGCGATCTTCCACCGGCCGGCGCTCTTGGCGATCTCCCAGGGGCTCCAGCCGTCGTTGTCCACGACCTGCGGGTCGGCACCGGCCTCCAGCAGCAGCTCGATGACTTCGGCGTCGCCTTCGCGCACCGCGTGGTGGAGAGGTGTCCAGCCGGCGGCATCGGTGGCGTCGATGTCGGCACCGGCTGCCAGCAGATCGGTGACGATCTCTTCATGTCCGCCAAACGCCGCCATTGCCAAGGGTGTCATCTCCTGCGCGCCAGCCTTCAACTCCAGCTTGGCGCTGTTTTCGAGCAAAAGAGCGACGAATTCCCGGTGCCCCTGGCCCGCGGCAGAGGCGAGTGGCAGCCCACCCATCGTCGGTGGGCTCAGATTGGGATTGGCGCCGGCGGCGAGCAGAGCGCGCGCCACCGGGACGCTGCCGACCTCGCCGGCCGCCAGCAGGGCCGTAGATCCATGGGTATTGAGCCCGTCGACCGCGACCCCGGCCTCGAGCAGCAGTCCGACTACCTCTGCATCGCCGCTTGTTGCCCTGGCCACCAGCTCGTCCTGGTCGATGGAGATTCCTCGCCGCTTCAGCTCGGCCTTGGCGCCAAAACAGCCGGCGGTGAGCACGACCACCAGCGCCAGCAAGTGCAGGCCGGCCGCCATCCGCCAGGGCCGTGATGTTTGTCGGTGCCCGCGATCCGTCGTCGTCATTTCAGGCTCTCCGTCCAGGAATCTGCTCCGGGAGTCGGTGAACAGGGAGATCTTCTCGCTCCCTGGCCGATTTCTCAATGACGGGGTCCACAATCCGGCTGATAGTAGTTGAAATTCGCTTCTTCTAGGCCGTGATTTGGGCACGGCCGTAGCAGAACTGGCGTGAGGTGCACTCAATCTGGCGTCTGTAGCTAGTGCTACGCCCGTGGCAAGCCGCTAGCCTGAAGTCGATCCTGAGGAGGTCGGAAACAGGAGCTTTTGCCATGACCGAACGCCAGCTCGAAGAGGTGATCGCGGAGATCATCCAGGCCAATCTCCGCTTTCCGGGCAACCTCGAAGCCCTCGTCCTCAGTCTTTTGACCACCCGCCAACTGGTCGACAGAAGCAACCTCAGCGAGATCCGCAAGGAGGTTCGCTTCCAGATAAGACTCCACGATCTCAAGCCTCAGGGCCCAGCCGTCACCTACTAGCCACATCCCGGTTCCCAAGCTCCCAGTGGAACGAATCCGCTGCGGACTCCTGCCGCCAAGGTCGCGTTCTACGACTGAGGAGGGCTCTTACGAGCCACAAATGGAAGGAGGCCGACAGATGAGAGCTCTGAGACAGTCTTTACGGCCAACCAGGAGCCGGGAACCAGCCCGCTGGGGTCTGATCCTGGCAGCCGCCATCGTCCTTGCGGCCTGTAACGGCGGGGGCGGGGGTGGTGGCAATTCCATCACCGGTCCCGGCAACGTCGTCGTCGGGACGGGTGCCACAGTGACCGAAACCCGCGCCGTCAGCGGCATCAGCGGCGTTTCGGTCAACGGCGTCGGTTTACTGCTCATCGAGCAGACCGGCAGCGAGTCCCTGACTGTTACCGCCGCGGAGAACATCCTGCCACTGGTGACCACGGAGATCGTCGGTGATCTCTTGATCCTGGGCATTCAGCCCAACACCCAGATCAATACCACTCAGGGGATCGTCTATCGGTTGACCGTCAGGCAGCTCGACAGGATCACGCTCTCCGGTGCCACACAGGCCGAGGCGGCGGATCTGGATACGAACTATCTGGAGGTGACTCTCAGCGGAGCCTCGGCGGCGGCGCTGGCGGGAACCGCCCAGCGGCAACTGATTACCGTCTCGGGGGCCTCGCGCTATGACGCGGCGGCGCTTTCGAGCCGGTTCGCCACCGTCGATATCTCCGGCGCCAGCTCGGCGGTGGTGCGGGTAAGCGATCGGCTGGAGGGGCAGGTCACCGGGGCAGCGGTGCTCGAGTACTACGGGAATCCCATGGTGGACATCTCTGGTGGTGCCACGGTGCGGCGGATCGGGGGCTAGATCGACCGCACGCTGACCGCAAACATCACCTGAGCGGCGTAGTAGAGGGGCAGCCCCCAGAGTCGGTTGACAAAGCTCCGTTGGACAAATCGGTCACGGGCCACCGCCAGATCGGACAGGTAGAAGGCGACGGGGGCGGTCAGCAAGGTCGGCAGATGGGTAGCGCCAAAGGCGCCCGCCCCCAGAGCTACCATGACCGAGATCACCGCGATATAGGCGAGAACCGGGGGCTTCATGCCGGCGCTCACGTGGGGTAGTAACCAACGGCCGACCGGAAGCGCGATCGTTGTCAGGATGACCGCGGCGGCGGCGACCCAGAGCCAATCGGCACCGCGTACGAGAAAAGCCACGGCATAGGCCAGGTGGCCCATCAGAAAGCTGAAAAGCCCCACGCGAAACGGACGTCGCTGGCGCGAGAGCAGAAACAGATCCCCGACCAGGCAGAGGACGAGGCCGACGAGGATCCACCGGCCGTAAAGTGTCGATGTGGCGCCGGCGACCAGAGCGCAGAGGACAAATCCGACCGAGGCCAGCGGTTTGAAGAGACGACGCCCCCACTGCCGGCCGGTTCCTTCGGACCAGAGCACCAGGATGACGGAGAGCCCGGTGAGGGCGATGGGCGCAAGCATGGCGCGAGCGTAGGTTGGCTGCCGGAACCGGTCTTGGTCGCTTGGCGGCCCGGATTAGACCGGGTTGCCGCCGGCAGCCATCTCTTCGTAGTGGAGTTGGCTCTCCCAGTCGGCGAGTGCCTCCTCGTCGCGGCCAAGTGTCTCCAACGCCTGGGCCCGAACCCCATAGGCCCGCGCCACACCGGGCCAATTTTCAATCGGCGTCAGAATCTCGAGGGCCTTGTCGGCTGAAGCCATGATCTCCTCGGGTGCGGCCGAAACCAGACCGGCGGTGCCGAGATCGGCCTGCAGGATCCAGTACCAACCCAGTCCCTGCCGGTGTTCGTAGCTGTCACCA
>CALILB010000437.1 GCA_938016625.1 uncultured bacterium
AGTCTCCTGACCGACAAGCGGCAGGCCGGAAGTTTCGACGCGGAGATAGCCGGCCGACTCGCCGGTGAGCTGGCGGAGGCTGCACGATCAAAGATCGGCAATCTGGTCGTGGGCCACGGCAGCGGCTCCTTTGGGCACGCCACGGCGGATGAGCATCGGATCCACCCGGGAGAGATACTCCCGGAGCAGCTTCCCGGTGTCGTCGCCACCCAACAGTCGGCGGCCGCCCTCCACCGGCTGGTGGTAGGGGCCCTGAGCGAGCAGGGGGCCTTGCCCTTCTCGCTCGCCCCGTCGAGCTTTCTGGTGACGGCGGCCGGAGAGCCGGCAGGAGTGACACTCGAGCCCCTGGAGAGAGCCCTCGCTCGCGGTCTGCTGCCGGTCGTCTACGGCGACGTGGTGATGGATCGGGAGTGGGGTGCGAGCATCTGTTCGACCGAGAATGTATTCCTGGCACTCAGCCGAGGGCTCGAGCGGCGGGGCTTCGGGGTGGCGCAAGCGATCTGGATGGGCAAGACAGATGGGATCTACGACGACGACGGCCAGACCATCCCCGTGGTCACACCGGAGGATTTCGACAAGGTCGCCACGGCGGCCCGGGAGGCCGAAGGCGCCGATGTAACCGGGGGCATGCGGCACCGTCTGGAGAGCGCCATCGAGCTGGCCCGGGCCGGCATCCATTCCTGGATCGTCAATGGCCAGAGTCCAGGTCTCCTCGCTCGCCTTCTGCGGGGCGAAGAGGTGCCGGGGACACGGATCTTGCCTGCCTAGCGGCGCGCAGGGCTGCTAGGGCGGGCTTGGTAGGATACGCAAACAGATGAGCGGAGAGGCCAAGAGGATCGAGGAGAGCGGGACCGCGGTCTCGTCGGAGGATCGGACCGCGCACGACAAGTTTCTTCAAGACCAGCTGGTCAAGACCAGCCGCACCTTTGCCCTGGCCATCCCGCTGCTTCCCCAGCCGACGGCGCGGGAGGTCACGGTCGCCTACCTGCTCTTCCGCATCGCCGACACCTTCGAGGATGCCAGCGTGCTCTGGCAGCGTCCACAGCAGATCGCGGCCCTGGATCAGTTTGTCGAGCTGGTGCGAGAGCCGTCGGTGGAGAAGGCGGAGGAGCTGGCCGCCGCCTGGCTTGCCGACCCGCCGACCGATCACAGCGGCTATCTTGAGCTGCTTGGGAACACCCCACGGGTCTTCGAGGCCTATCTGGGATTCTCCCCTTCCGCACGCGAGATCATCGAGCGACACACGATCCGTACGGCTCAAGGGATGGCATCGGTTGTGGAGCGAACGGGTGACGATGGAGTGTTGCGGCTGGCGGACATCCAGGACCTGCGCGACTACTGCTACATCGTGGCGGGCATCGTCGGCGAGCTGCTGACCGATCTGTTTATTCTCGACAGCGCCGCCCTCGGGCCGGTGGCGGATTACTTGAGCGAGCGGGCCGCGCTGTTTGGCGAAGGGCTGCAGCTGGTCAATATCCTCAAGGATTCCTCCTCCGATGCGACCGAGGGCCGCAACTACCTGCCGGCGCCCGCGGAGCGAAGCGAGATCTTTGCCCTGGCGCGCCGCGACCTCGAAGCCGCCGCCGAATACACCCTGGCGGTGCAGAAAGCGGGCGGTCCGGATGGCGTGGTCCTCTTTACCGGCCTGCCGCTCGAGCTGGCCTGGGCGACTCTGGATCGGGTGGAGAGAGATGGGCCGGGGGCGAAACTGAGCCGACCCGAGGTCTTTGGCATCCACACCCGTCTGAAGGCGGCGGTCAAGGCCGGTCGCCCGGCAGTGACCATTCAATAGCACCGATCGGCTTGAAACACATCCGGGCCAAGAAGACATCCACAGACGGAGTCCTGTTGATCGCGGCGCTCGTGGCGCTGGCTATCGTAGTCGCGACCACTGGTCCTGCCGCGGCCCAGGATTGGCGTGGCGGCGCCCGCGTCACCGGTCGGGTTCGGAATCTGGATGGCGAGGAACTACCCGGAGCGACGGTAGCCATGCGGGTCGCGGACAGACCACAAGAGGGGCCGCCCGCGGTGGTCACCGACGAGCGCGGGCGCTGGTCCCTGACCGGACTGGCACCGGGGAGATGGGAGATCACCTTCGAGGTCGATGGCTATCTGAGCTCTCAGGGGTGGGTGACCATTCCCGCCTCGGGAGTGGTGCCGCCGGTGGAGGTCGAGCTGCGATCCTTGAAAGAGATCAGCCCGAGTTTCTACGAGGGCAACCCATCGACCATCCGCCGTTGGCTGGAGAAAGGCAACGATCTTTTGCGCCAGGGCTACTACCCGGAGGCGAGGGCGGAGTTTGCGAAGGCTCTCCCTGTGATGCCGGTGGAATCGCGTCCCGAGGTACTGCGGGCGATGGCGCGGGCCCACTATCTCGAAGGTGAAATCGATCCGGCGGTGAGCGTCCTCGAGCGGGCCCTGCGCATCGATCCGGAGGACGGCACGAGCCGGCAGTTGCTCATGGCCCTGCGCGAAGATCAGGGCCGGCGCCGGGAGGCCGAGGAGTTTCTCGAGCGGCTCGATCGGGAGGGCCCCCATGGCGTGGAGACGCCTGAGCCCGAGGAGCCGGCGGGGAGTCCTCCAGCACCCCCCCTGCCACCCGAGGTCGCCGACCCGCCGCGACGACAGCCCGAACCCGGACAGGTCGGCCGCTTCCGTGTCTCCTTTGCCGAACGGAGTCCTCTGAGTGGACTCGAAGAGTTTCTCGATCGGGCGGATGTCGACCGCCGGGAGGTGGAGGCGGAGGATCCCTCGGGTGGGAGATACGAGCTCGGGGAGGAGACCTTCTACGTCTACGTGCCGGCCGACTATCGGCCCGATGAGCCGCATGGACTCCTGGTGTGGATCAGCCCCACACCCTTTGGCGGCTTTGGCATCGGCAGACTGCAGGAGGTTCTCGACCGGCACCGTCTCATCTGGATCGGAGCCGACAAGTCCGGCAACGGCCGGCCGCGTTGGGATCGCTTTCGACTGGCGCTGGACGCCGTTCACAACATGCGCCAGCTCTACTCGATCGACGAGCAGCGAGTCTACGCGTCCGGCTACTCGGGTGGAGGCCGCATCACCAGCGGGCTCGCCCTGCTCTACCCCGAGGTCTTCGACGGCGGTCTCTCGGTCTATGGTTGCGACTACTTCGAGCGTGTACCGGTGCCGGACAAGCCTGGAGCCCATTGGCCGGCTCGCTACCCCACACCTCCCCGTGATCGTCTCCGGCAGCTGAAGAGGGACTCGCGATTCGTGCTCCTAACCGGCGAATGGGACTTCAACCGCCCCCAGACCCAGAAGGTCTACGACCTGATGGTGGCCGACGGCTTCGATCGGGTGACCTACCTCCTGATCCCCGGCGCCAGCCACTACGACCCGCCGGTCGGTGAGTGGTGGGAGAAGGCCATCGCCGCGCTGGACGAACCGTAGGGACCCGCTCGCCCACCCTGAGGTCTTGCCCGCCTTCCACCGGACGGGGCTTAGGGGCTTAGCCCACCCGCGCCCCCTCCCGGGCTTAAGGGCTTAGGGGGCCTATCCCGAGAGAGGTCCTCGGTGGGAGAGGGCCCCTAGGCCCCTACGCCCCTAGGCCCTACTTCCTACGAATCGTCCCGAGGCGTCTGCAACCTCAGCACCACCCGGCCATCCGGCCCCTTTTCCAGCAGCTCACCGGTCAGGGTGACGGTCCGGCCGCTTTGTAGCAGTGTTGCCGGATCACCCGAGCGGACCGTCCGACCGCGATCGAAGAGCACCAGGTGGTCTCCGAGGGTCAGAGCCTCCTCGGGGTCGTGGGTCACCACGACGGCCGGCATGTCGTGGTTCTCGAGGGTCTGGCGCAAGATGCGTCGGAGCTCGATCCGTCCCACCTGATCGATGGCCGCAAAGGGTTCGTCGAGGAGCAGCAGCCGCGGCCGCACTGCCAGGGCACGGGCAAGCGCCACCCGTTGTCTCTCACCACCCGACAGCGACCCCGGGTGGGCGGAAGCTAGCTGCTGGATGCCCAACTCCTCGAGCAACTCCTCGACGCGTGGGTTGTCCCGGGTCCGCTCCTTCCGCGGCAGCCCAAAGGCGACATTGGCCGCTACGTCGCGAAAGGGAAAGAGCGAGTGGTGTTGTGGCACATAGCCGATCCGTCGTCGGTGAGCCGGGACTTCGACACCGCCTTCCGCGTCGAAGAGCACCTCGCCACCGACCCGGATCGAGCCCGCCGTCGGTCGCACCAGACCGGCCAGCGCCTGGATGGTGAGCGATTTGCCGGCCCCCGAGGGACCAAAGAGCACCAACACGCCCCGTTCGAGCTCCAACTCGGCGTCGACGTCGAATCTCTCACCTCCCCGGCGGAGGCGAAGGGACAATACAGCTTCCAAAGCCGGCGAGGTCAGGTCCGAACTCCCCTCGGTGCGAGCCGTGAGGCGGCCCAGACGACCAGCCCCGAAAAGGCGATCAAGACCGCGACATAGACCAGCGCCCGGCGGTCGTCACCCAGCTGGTAGGCGGCAAAGATCTCGAGCGGCATGGTGTTGGTGCGCCCCGGTATGTTGCCGGCAAACATGAGGGTGGCGCCAAACTCGCCGATGCCGCGGGCAAAGGCGAGCACCAGACCGGCTACCACTCCCCGCCAGGCCACCGGCAGGCTGACGCGGAAGAAGAG
>CALILB010000438.1 GCA_938016625.1 uncultured bacterium
GCCCAGGGTGTCACCTGGTGGGACGCTTTTATCGGCACCATCCCCGGCTCGATGGGGGAGACCTCGGCGTTGGCCTGTCTAGTGGGCGCAGTAATCCTCATCGCCACCGGTGTGGGGTCCTGGCGGATCATGAGCGGAGTCATTGTCGGCACGATCCTCACGACGGTGGGTCTCAATGCCATCGGCTCCGATACCAACCCCTTCTTCGGCGTCCCCTTCTGGTGGCAGATGGTGCTGGGGGGCTGGGCCTTTGGCACGGTTTTTATGGCCACCGATCCGGTATCGGGGGCCCAGACCGACCGCGGGAGGTACATCTACGGCTTCCTGATCGGAGTTTTCGTGGTGCTCATCCGCATCATCAACCCGGCCTACCCCGAGGGGATGATGCTGGCCATTTTGTTGATGAACGTCTTCGCCCCCACCATCGATCACTATGTGCTGAAAGCCAACATCAAGCGGAGGAAGGCGCGCTATGCAACGTAGTCCGCTCTACACCATTCTCTTCGCCACCGCCGTCTGTGTGGTCTGCGCGGTGGTCGTCTCCTCCGCCGCCGTCTCGCTCAAGGAGCGCCAGGACATCAACTCCGCGTTGGAGAAGCAGCGCAACGTTCTCATCGCTGCGGGCCTTCTCGGTGATGAGGAAAAGGTGAGCCCCGAAGAGATCGAGAATCGGTTCGCGACCATCCGCAGCGTGGTCGTCGACCTGGAGACCGGAGAAGAGGCGCCGGATATCGACCCCCGGACCTTCGATCAGAAGAAAGAGTCGACAGATCCCGCAACCAGCCGGGTCGCACCCACCAACCCCGCTCTGGTCAAACGCGTGCCGAACCACGCCCTGGTCTACCTGGTCCAGGGTGAGGGCGGCGACATCGACATGATCATCCTGCCCGTCGAAGGCTACGGCCTCTGGTCGACCCTCTACGGATTCATTGCCCTGGATGCCGACCTCGATACCGTCCGTGGAATCACCTTCTACGACCACAAGGAGACGCCGGGCCTCGGTGGCGAGGTGGACAACCCGGGGTGGAAGGCCAAGTGGGACGGGCGCAAGGTCTTTGGTGAGGACGGCTCACCCGAGATCGAAGTCATCAAGGGCATAGCCGGACCGCCAGCAGAGGACCCCTATCGTGTCGACGGTCTCTCGGGCGCCACCCTGACCGCCCGCGGGGTCACCAATCTGGTCCATTTCTGGCTGGGTGAGAACGGCTTTGGTCCCTTGCTCGAGAAGCTCCAGTCGCGAGAAGAAAGGAGGGCCGCCTGATGTCGAACAGAACCCGGGAGGCGTTGATCGACCCGCTGTTCAACGACAACCCCATCGCGCTCCAGGTCCTGGGCATCTGCTCGGCGCTGGCGGTCACCACCAAGATGGACACCGCGTTGGTGATGAGTGTGGCGGTGATCTGCGTGCTGACGCTGTCTAATCTGTTCGTCAGTCTCCTGCGCAACGGCATCCCGACCAACATCCGGATCATCGTCCAGCTCACCATCATCGCCTCGCTGGTCATCGTCACCGATCAGATCTTGAAGGCCTACGTTTTCGACATCTGGAAGCAGCTGTCGGTCTTTGTCGGGCTCATCATCACCAACTGCATCATTATGGGGCGCGCCGAAGCCTATGCCATGCAGAACCCGCCGGGGATGAGCGTCATCGACGGCATCGGCAATGGCCTGGGTTATGCCGTCATCCTGATGATCACCGCCTTTCTGCGTGAGTTCTTCGGCTCGGGCTCGGTGTTCGGCAAGCAGGTCATGCCATTGGTCACCGAAGGTGGTTGGTACAACCCCAACGGTCTGATGGTGCTGTCGCCATCGGCGTTCTTCATCATCGGTTTCCTGATCTGGGCCCTGCGGGTCTGGAAGACCGATCAGATCGAGGAGGACTGAGATGGTCGAGCATTTCTTGAATCTCGCCGTCAAGGCGATCTTTGTCGAGAACATGGCCCTGGCCTTCTTCCTGGGCATGTGCTCGTTTCTTGCCGTCTCCCGCAAGGTGGAAACCGCCGTCGGCCTGGGCTCCGCCGTCATCTTTGTTCTCGGGATAACGGTGCCAATGAACAACATCATCTACAACTACGCCTTGAAAGAAGGTGCTCTCGCTTGGGTCAGCCCCAACCTGGCTCAGTACGATCTCTCGTTTCTCGGCTTCCTGACCTACATCGGCACTATCGCCGCCATGGTGCAGATCGTCGAGATGGTACTCGACCGGTATGCCCCCGGGCTCTACGCGGCCCTTGGAGTTTTCCTGCCGCTGATCGCCGTCAACTGCGCCATCCTCGGCGCCTCGCTCTTCATGGTGGAGCGGGACTACACGCTGGCCGAGAGCGCCGTCTATGGCATCGGCTCAGGGATAGGCTGGGCGCTGGCCATTGTCGGGCTGGCGGCGATTCGCGAGCGACTCCGCTATCACAACATCCCCCCGGCGCTGCGTGGCCTCGGGATCACCTTCATCATCACCGGCCTGATGGCGATCGGCTTTATGGCCTTCGCCGGCGTGCAACTGTAGAGAGGGAGGGGCAAAGTCCATGACCACGGTCGCGCTCGGCGTCTTCATGTTCACCTTTGTCATCGTGTCGCTGGTGGCCTTCCTGATGGTGGCCCGCAGCAAGCTGGTGGCAACCGGTGATGTCGCCATCGTCGTCAACGATGACCCTGCCAATACGCTTACCACCATGGCCGGCGGCACGCTCCTGGGGACCCTGGCCGCCGAGAAGATCTTTATCCCCTCGGCCTGCGGCGGTAAAGGCAGCTGCGGGGTCTGCAAAGTAAACGTCACCGACGGGGGCGGCGCCATGCTGCCCACCGAGGTAAGCCACATCAATCGCGGTGAAGCGCGGGAAGGGTGTCGCCTCGCCTGCCAGGTCAAGATCAAGGGGGACATGAAGATCGAGGTGCCGGCCGAGGTCTTCGATGTCCGCAAGTGGCAATGCAAAGTACGCTCGAACCTCAATGTGGCGACCTTTATCAAAGAGCTGGTGCTCGAGCTGCCGCCGGGCGAAGAGGTACCGTTCCGCGCTGGCGGCTACATCCAGATCGAGAGTCCCCCCCACGTCGTCCAGTACAAGAACTTCGACATCGACTCCGAATATCGCGAAGACTGGGACAAGTTCGACATGTGGAGGTATGTGTCGAAGGTCGACGAGGAGGTGACCCGGGCCTACTCGATGGCCAGTTACCCGGAAGAGAAGGGGATCATCATGCTCAACGTGCGGGTCGCCTCACCGCCCCCGCGCGCACCCGAGGGCATCCCGCCGGGAAAAATGTCGTCCTTTATCTTCAACCTCAAACCCGACGACAAGGTCACGATTTCCGGTCCCTTTGGCGAGTTCTTTGCCAAAGAGACCGATGCCGAGATGATGTTTGTCGGTGGTGGCGCCGGTATGGCGCCGATGCGCTCCCACATCTTCGATCAGCTCCGCCGCCTCCACTCCAAACGCAAGATCACCTACTGGTATGGGGCCCGCAGCCTGCGCGAGGCTTTCTACCAGGAGGACTTCGACGAGCTGGCGAGGGAGTTCGATAACTTCGAGTGGCACCTGGCTCTCTCCGAGCCTCAACCCGAAGACAACTGGACCGGCTACACCGGATTTATCCACCAGGTGGTCCACGACAACTACCTCAA